>NZ_JBQHUB010000004.1:0-139499 GCF_052065415.1 Pseudoflavonifractor sp. HCP28S3_F10
CAAGTTTTTTAGGTATTCATTCTCTGCACGCAGCCGCTGTACCTCGGCCAGCAGATCTTCTTCCACCTCTTTTGGCAACCGCTTTGGCGGACGCCCTTTGCTGCCACGCCCCCGGCGTTCAATTGTGAAGCCTCCCGGGCCTTCTGCCAGATAGATGCGCTCCCACGCCATGATCTGTTTGTGATCGTTGATCTCAAATCGCTGGGCTGTTTCTCGATAGCTCAGTTTTTCTTCCTGCATGGTTTCTATCACCAGTTTCTTAAATTCTGGCATATATCGTTTGTTTGGGATCCCTTTTGGCATAGTAAACACCCCACTTGTTAGATAGTATATCATACTGTCTAACAAATGGGGTGCAGTTCACCGTGGGACCGGGGGACTGTTTTTGTTATGGGGCCTTACATCTCGTCCAGCATGGCGGCCACGCCAGAGAGGTAGTTGGGCTGGAAGGACTCGATCTTCCCCGCGTCGCAGGCGGCGGCCAGAGCCGGGTCCATGGGCAGGCGGGCGAGCACCTTCAGTCCGTGCTCCACGGCCACCGAGTCGATGTGGCTCTCGCCGAAGATCTTGTGCTGCTTGCCACAGTCGGGGCACTGGAAGTAGCTGTAGTTTTCCACCAGGCCCAGCACGGGAATGTTCATCATCTCGGCCATCTTTACGGCCTTGGTGACGATCATGCTCACCAGGTCCTGGGGAGAGGTGACCACGATGATGCCGTCCACGGGGAGGGACTGGAACACGGTCAGGGGCACGTCGCCGGTTCCGGGAGGCATATCCACGAAGAGATAGTCCACCTCGCCCCAGATCACGTCGGTCCAGAACTGCTTGACGGTGCCGGCGATGACGGGACCGCGCCAGATCACGGGGTCGGTCTCGTTCTCGGTGAGCAGGTTCAGGCTCATCACCTGGACGCCGCCCTCAGAGTCCACCGGATAGATGCCCAGCTCGCTGCCCATGGCCCGGGTGTGGATGCCAAAGGCCTTGGGGATGGAGGGGCCGGTGATGTCGGCGTCCAGGATGCCGACCTTTTTGCCCCGGGCGCGCATGGCGCAGGCCAGGGAGGAGGTCACCAGGCTCTTGCCGACGCCGCCCTTGCCGCTGACCACGGCGATGACCTTCTTCACGTGGGAGAGGTCGTGGGCCTTGGCCTGGAAGCTCTGGGGCTCGGTGCGCTCGCCGCAGCTCTCGCCGCAGGAGGAGCAGTTGTGGGTACATTCGGACATTGGTCGCATCCTTCTTTCTTGTGTTGTGCAAAACTGTAGTGGGAAAGGGGCGAAAGCCCCTGTTTATTTGTACTTGTAGGTGCCGCCGCCGATGAACTCCCGGATGAGGGAGCTGGGCGGGACCAGGGCGGGGTCGATGGGCTCGAACCAGCGGAAGGAATCCACCAGGTCGTGGAGCTCCTTCCAGCGGGGATTGGACGCGGGCAGATCCTCCAGGGCCTGGGCCAGAGGAGCGGCGTAGTTGGCGAAAACGGGCACCTCATAGGGCAGCGAGGAGTCCACGATGATGGTGGCCCGGTTCTTGAAGGGGGAGATATAGTGCTTCTCGCCCCGGCGGACGTTGTGCCACATGGCCAGGGTGTCGGTCAGGTCGGTGCCCCGGAAGTTATAGTCCCGCACCGCCCGGCGGGTGATGCGCATCCAGGTGCCCTTGAAGCGCAGGGCATCCCCGTCCAGAATGTTGGAGCGGGCCGAGATATACAGGGTGGTGGCCTCCGGATGGCGGCCGGCGATATCGTCGTTCAGGGCGTGGATGCCCTCGAAGATGGCGATCTCATTTTTCTCCAGCCGAAGAGGGCGGCCCCGGGCGTCGTTGCGCATCTGGCGGGAGAACTCGAACTTGGGGATGATGACCTCCTGCCCCTGGGAGAGCCTGGTAAAGGTATCGTCCAGCAGCTCCATGTCCAGCAGCTGGGGGGACTCAAAGTCGATGTCCCCCTCGGGGGTGCGGGGCGCGGTGGAGCGGTCCATGGTCTTGAAGTAGTTGTCCAGAGAGATGGTGTGGGCGTTGACGCCCCGGCGCTCCAGCTCCTCCTCCAGCTTCAGGGCGCTGGTGGTCTTGCCCGAGCCCGAGGGGCCGGACAGGAGCACGATGGGGCTGATCTCCATCCGCTCCAGAATACGGTCCACCGCGCGGCTGATCCGCTTGTGATAGGCGCCGTCGCACTCGGCCAGGAAGGCCGCGGGGTCCGCTTTGGTCTTGGTCAGGATCTCCTGCAGTTGATAGGCCATGGTGACCTCCTTTCCGGGGCGTTATCCGCCCCGACGCAGCTGTGTGAGAAACTCCGCCGCCTGGCGCTTGGCCAGCAGCAGTTTTTCCGCACTGTTCACATATTCATGGGGATATTTGGGGTTGGCCAGCCGGTCGATATGGCCGGTGGCGGGGTGGATGAGCTTGGTGATGCCGCCGCCGCCCAGGGACAATATGGTGTGGAGCTCCTCCATCATGCAGATGTTGTACAGGCTCTCCCACCCGGGCAGGGTCCAGCCCACATTTTCGAAGGAGCCGGACATATACTTCTGCCGGTAGAGGTAGTAGGGCGTCTGCCCGTGGGCGCGGAGGGCGGACCAGGCGTAGGACAGCATGGCATCCACCGCCTCCGCCGTGGGCAGCGACGGCGCGGGGCCGGTGCCGTCCCCCATCAGGCGGGAGCCCTTCTTCAGGGCCAGGGTGTGGACGGTGATATTCTCGGGTTCCAGAGAGAGCACCTGGTCCAGGGAGGCGCAGAAGCCCTCCGCCGTGTCCTCCGGCAGTCCGGCGATCAGGTCCATGTTGACGCAGGGGATGCCGGAGGAGCGCACCAGCTCAAAGGCCCGCAGGATGTCGGCAGCGGTGTGGGCTCGGCCCATGGCGGCGAGCACATGGTCCTCCATGGTCTGAGGATTCACCGATACCCGCTGGACGCCGCCCCGGCGGATGGCGGCGAGCTTGTCGGCGGTGATAGTGTCGGGCCGGCCGGCCTCCACCGTGTACTCGGTGCAGCGGGACAGGTCCAGTTTTTCCCCCACCCGGCCCAGCAGGGCGTCCAGCTGGGGGGCGCTGAGGGTGGTGGGGGTGCCGCCTCCCACGTAGATGGTGCGCACATGGTATCCGGTCTCCTTCAGCAGCGCCGCCGTGGCGTCAATCTCCTGAAAGAGCACCTCCAGGAAGGGGGAGAGCAGCTTCAGCGAGCGGCCCACGTCAGCCGAGACAAAGGAGCAGTAGGCGCAGCGGGTGGGGCAGAAGGGGATGCCAATATAGAGGGAGACCTCGTCGGGGCGCAGGCTCTTTTTGGCCTTCAGGCTGGCCCGGGCGCAGTCCATGGCCAGGGCGGAGCGGCCGGGGGAGACATAGTAGGTCTCCCGCAGCTCCCGCTCCGCCTCCTCCGGAGAGAGGCCGCGCTCCATGGCCCGGGTGGGGATCTTTACCGGGCGCACCCCGGTAAGGGCCCCCCAGGGGGGCTCCCGGTCCAGCACCCGGACGCCCGCCCGGTAGAAGGCCAGCTTCAAAATGCGCTGGCACACCCGGTCCCGGCTCAGCTCGTCGGCACACAGGGCGGCGGGGGCGGAGTCCTCCCCCACTGCGGTTTTTCCGCCGTAGGAGAGATGGGCGCTGGCCCGCAGCGTATCCCCCTCCCGGGTGAGGGACAGGGTGACGGCGTTTTCCCCCGGCGCGGCGGGGGACTGCCGGTATTCGGGCCGCTCCTCCGGGAAGAGGGTGAGCAGCATCTGCTCGGCGGCGTACTTATAGTCATGTCCTTGCAGGCAGAGAAGCATACCAGATCCTCTTGGACAAAGGGACGGGCAAAAAACCTATCCCTTCATCGCCTCCTTCAGGTAGTAGTTGTACTTGCGCTCGTGGTCCAGGGTGGAGGCGTCCATATGGCCGGGCAGGACCTTCAGGTCCCCCTCCAGGGCGCCCAGACGGCGGAGGGAACGGCTCATATCCTCATGGCTGCCGCCTGGCAGGTCGGTGCGGCCCATGGAGCCCTTGAACAGGGTGTCGCCGGTGAACAGGGTGTCCCCGGCGCGCAGGACCACCGAGCCGGCGGTGTGGCCGGGGGTGTGGAGGACCTCAAAGTCCACGTCGCCTACGGAGACGTGGCTGCCGTCCTCATAGAAGGTCAGCTCCCCCATCTCCTCAATGCGGAAGAAGGGCTTGGGCATCTCCGCGTCGCCGGGGTGGACGTACACCGGCACGCCGGGGAGCTGGCGGCGCAGCTCGGGTATGCCCATGGTGTGGTCGTAGTGGGCGTGGGTGAGCAGGATGCACTTCACCTGCCAGCCCTCCTCGGCCACGGTGTTCAGGATGCGGGGATCGGGGTCGCCGGGGTCTATAATGGCACAGACCCCGGCCTTCTCGTCGGCCACCACGTAGCAGTTGGTGGACACGGCGGGGAGCAGAATGGTTTTGATCACCATAAGATCACCTCAGATTACATCAGGTCAGTGTCCAGCAGGATGGTCACCGGCCCGTCGTTTTGGGAAAAGACCTGCATATCCGCGCCCCGCAGGGCCAGCCCTGCGGGGATACCGTTTTTTGATCTGCCCGGGCGGAGTGAATCCGCCCGGCATCAAGGTTTTGGCTGGGCCAAAACGCTTGGAACGCGCCAAAGAGCGCGGATTCGGCGCGGCGGGGCTTACATGTTCTCGGTATCGAAGAGGATGGTCACCGGCCCGTCGTTTTGGGAAAAGACCTGCATATCCGCGCCGAACTCGCCGTGCTCCACGGTAAAGCCCCGGCTGCGGCACTCTTCCATGAATTTTTCATAGAGGGGGATGGCCACATCCGGCTTGGCGGCCCCGGTGAAGCCGGGACGGCGGCTTTTGGTGTCGGCGTACAGGGTGAACTGGGAGACCACCAGAAGGCTGCCCCCCACCGTCTCCAGATTCCGGTTCATCTTGCCGTTTTCGTCCTCAAAGACCCGCAGGCCGCAGACCTTGTCGGCCATTTTCACGGCCTGGGCTTCGGTATCGTTGGGGCCCACCCCCAGCAGGACCAGAAAGCCCTGCCCGATGGCCCCGTTCACCCGTCCGCCGATCTCGACGGAGGCGTTTTTGACTCGTGTGACTACCGCGCGCATGGTATCATCCTTTGCTGTATGGTATGGGGGAAGCGGCCCGAAGGGCCGGAGGGGGGATGCCCGGGCTTTACCGGAACTCCCGCCTGAGACCCTTGGCGTACATGGGGTCGATATCGAAATAGACCGGGTCCCCGGTGGTGCATTTGAGGTCGGTGACGTCCACCAGGGTTTCCAACGCGCCGATGCGGCCCAGCACCCTGGCCTTCTGCCCGCCGATGCGGACGGTGACATGGCGGGAGTTCCACCACCGCCGCAGGGTGGCCAGCAAGCCCGCGTCCCTGGCCCGGGAGACCCCGAAGCCGTTCTGATAGCCCACCGGCAGCACCGCCACACGGGTGGGCCGCCGCAGGGTGACGCACAGCTCGTTGCCCACGGTGTGGCCCTTGGGGAGCCAGTGGGTCCCGGCGATATGCACCTCGCCGTAGCCCACCCGGAGCAGGCCGTCCCCCCGCCGGCGGCGGCAGCGGCCCAGCAGCACCGAGCCGGCCCGCACCGCGTCCATCCGGGCAAAGTCATAGTGCATCAGGGCGTAGGAGCCGGCGGCGTGGACCACGCCGGTCTCGAACCCGGCCTGATGGACGGCCTCCAGCACCTGATGGAAGGAGTCCAGCTGGCCGGAGGCGTCCCGCCCGTCGGAATGGACCGAGTGGATCTGGGTGTACACCCCCGAGATGGCCACATTGGGCAGGCTGTGGAAAATGCTGACGATCTTTTCCGGCTCGCTGGTGAGAAAGCCGCCGAAGCCCAGGCCGGTGTCCACCTGGATATGGGCCTCGGCCACGGTGGAGCGGGCCTCCGCCGCGCTGTTCAGGGCCAGACCGGCGTCCAGCGAGCCCACGGTACACACCACGTTCAGGTCCAGCAGGCGGTCCAGCTCCTCCCGGTCGGCGGTGGAGCGGAGCATCAGGATCTCCTCGTCCACCAGGCCGGCCTTGCGCAGGGCCTCGGCGTCGGCCACCTCGGCCACGGCGAAGCGGCCGATCCCCTCGTCCCGCAGCACCCGGGCCAGCTCCACCGTGCCCACCCCGCCGCCGTCCCCGGTGAGGACGCCGTAGATGGCGGCCGGTCCGGCCTTTTCCCGCACCACGGCGATGTTGTTTTTCAGGGCTTTTTTCTCGATCACCAGCGTTTTCATGGCTCCCGCCTTTCTGAAGTCCGGTATTGACGCCCATTGGAGAAAATCACTTCCATTATATACGTTCCAAACTCTTCCGTCAATGAAAACGCGGGGGTGCACAGCGGCGAAAACCTTGTGTTTTTCCGGGAAAAGTGGTATGATTTTTTATAGCTTTGCGCAGCAAAGCTATAAAAAACGGCCATGCGGCGGACGGAGCCCGCCGCGGCCTGAGATCCAGGCGCCCGCCGTCGGAGACGGCGTATGCGCATAAGAAATCGTTTGAAAAATGTGCCCGCTGACGGCACGAAGAGCGGAGGAACCGGATTTGAAGCGAGAGACGACACAGATCACCCAGGAGCAGATCGCGGCCCAGATGGAGTACTGCGTGCGGGTCCACGCCATGAACGCGGCCATGGACCACACCCCCCTGGCCATGGTGGACACCTACGGCTGCCAGCAGAATGAGGCTGACTCCGAGCGGCTGCGGGGCTATCTGGCCCAGATGGGCTACGGCTTTACCGATGACGAGCATAAGGCCGACCTGGTGCTGGTGAATACCTGTGCCATCCGGGAGCACGCCGAGCAGCGGGTGCTGGGCAACGTGGGGGCCCTGACCCACACCAAGAAGGCAAACCCCAACCAGATCATCTGTCTCTGCGGCTGCATGGCCCAGGAGCCCCATGTGGCCAAAAAGGTGAAGGAGTCCTACCGCCAGGTGGACCTGCTCTTCGGCACCCACGCCCTGTGGCGCTTCCCCGAGCTGCTGTGGCGCTGCCGGGCCACCGGCAAGCGGGTCTTTGAGACGCCGGACGAGGCCGGCTCCATCGCCGAGGGCATCCCCGTGGTGCGGCAGGGAGATGTGAAGGCATGGGTGTCCATCATGTACGGCTGCAACAACTTCTGCTCCTACTGCGTGGTGCCCTACGTCCGGGGCCGGGAGCGCAGCCGCCGCCCGGAGGCCATCCTGCGGGAGATCGGGGAGCTGGTGGAGGCCGGCTACAAGGACATCACCCTGCTGGGCCAGAACGTCAACTCCTACGGCAAGGACCTCAGCGAGCCCATGGATTTCGCCGACCTGCTGAAAAAGGCCGCCCACATCCCCGGCGACTTCCTGCTGCGCTTTATGACCAGCCATCCCAAGGACGCCTCCCAGAAGCTCTTCGAGCTCATGGGGGCGTGCGATAAGATCGCGCCCTGCTTCCACCTGCCCTTCCAGGCGGGCAGTGACCGGGTGCTCAAGGCCATGAACCGGGTGTACGACCGGGCGGGGTATCTGGACAAGGTCCGCCGCCTGCGGGAACAGGTGCCCGGTGTGGTCATCACCTCCGACGTGATCGTGGGCTTCCCCGGCGAGACGGCGGAGGAATTTGAGGAGACCATGACCCTCATCGACGAGGTGCGCTTCGACGCCCTCTTTACCTTCATCTACTCCCCCCGGGTGGGTACTCCCGCCGCCTCTATGCCCGACCCCATGAGCCGGGAGGAGAAGCTCAGAGAGTTCCAGCGCCTGGTGGACCGGCAGGACCAGATCTCGGAGGAGAAGCACGCCGCCTATATCGGTCAGACCCTGCGCTGCCTGGTGGACGGAAAAGACGACAAGGGCCTCACCGCCCGCACCCCCGGCAACCGCCTGGTCCGCCTGGAGGGGGAGGATGCCCTCATCGGGCAGTTTGTCCCCGTCCGGATCACCGGGGCCAACAAGTGGTCCCTGTTCGGGGAATTGGCCTGAGTTATATCCCGCAGGGGGGGGCCCCCCCCCCTGCCGTTCTTCCGGGCGGCAGCCACCGTATGAGACTAGAAAAGGAGCCATGACCATGCCAGCAGACACCACCCCCATGATGCGCCAGTACATCCAGATGAAGGAGGCCCACCCTGACTGCATCCTGTTTTTCCGGCTGGGCGACTTTTACGAGATGTTCAACGAGGACGCCAGGCTGGTGTCCAGGGAGCTGGAGCTCACCCTGACCAGCCGGGACCGGGGCAAGCCGGAGGAGGAGCGCACCCCCATGTGCGGCGTGCCCTACCACAGCGCCGACGCCTACATCGCCCGGCTCATCGCCAGGGGGTACAAGGTGGCCATCTGCGAGCAGATGGAGGACCCGGCCACCGCCAAGGGCCTGGTGGACCGGGACATCATCCGCATCATCACTCCGGGCACGGTGATCGCCTCCTCCATGCTGGAGGAGGGGCGCAACAACTTCATCTGCTCCATCTACCGGGACTCGGCCGGGGCGGCGGCGGCCTTCTGCGACATCTCCACCGGCGAGATGACGGTGACCGCCTTTTCCGGCCCTGAGACCATGGACCACCTGCGCAACGAGCTGGGCCGCTATGCCCCCCGGGAGGCGGTGCTCTCCGACGGGGCTTACAGCGACGGGGACTTGCTGGAATTTTTGACCCAGCGGCTGGAGTGCCGCTGTGAGAACGGGGGCGAGGCCCGCTTCCGCCCCGACGTGGCGGGTCCGGCCTGCAAAAAGCAGTTTCAGACCGGGCTGGACGCGGTGGAGGGCCAGGTCCGGGCGGTGCAGGCGGTGGGCGGCCTGCTCTCCTACCTCTACGAGACCCAAAAGACCGACCTCTCCCACATCTCCGCCCTGAACTACTATACCGCGGGGCAGTTTATGGAGCTGGACCTGACGGCCCGGCGGAACCTGGAGCTCACCGAGACCCTGCGCACCAAGGAGAAGAAGGGCTCCCTCCTGTGGGTACTGGACCGGACCCGCACCGCCATGGGCCGGCGGCTCATCCGCGGCTGGCTGGAGCGGCCCCTCCTCTCCCCGGTCCAGATCGGGAAGCGGCTGGGGGCGGTGGAGGCCCTGGTGAACGACCCTATCGCCCGGGAGGAGATCATCCTCTGCCTGCGGGAGATCACCGACCTGGAGCGGCTCATCGGCCGCATCGTATACGGCACTGCCGGCGGACGGGACCTGGTAGCTCTGGCCGCCGGCCTGGGAAAGCTCCCCGCCCTGCGGGAGCTGCTCGCCCCCCTGCCCTCCCCCCTGCTCCAGTCCCTGCGGGAGGAGCTGGACGACCTGGCGGAGCTGCGGGACCTGATCGGCCGGGGCATCGACGACGATCCCCCCTTCTCGGTGCGGGAGGGCGGCTTTATCCGCCCGGGCTATGACGCCGAGGTGGACCGCCTGCGGGACATCATGGTCAACGGCAAGGACATGGTGGCCGCCATCGAGACCCGGGAGAAGGAGCGCACCGGCATCAAGAGCCTGAAGGTGGGCTTCAACAAGGTCTTCGGCTATTATATCGAGGTCTCCAAGAGCTATTATGACCAGGTGCCCGACACCTATATCCGCAAACAGACCCTGGTCAACTGCGAGCGGTACATCACCCAGGAGCTCAAGGACATGGAGCACACCATCCTCTCGGCCCAGGACCGCATCACCGCCCTGGAGTATGAGCTCTTCTGCGCCATCCGGGAGAAGGCCGCCGGCCAGGTGGGGGCGGTGCAGCGCTCGGCGGCGGCGGCGGCCCAGGTGGACGTGCTCACCTCCTTTGCGGCGGTGGCCGCCGACGGCGGCTACTGCAGGCCGGAGGTGGACCTGTCCGGCACGGTGGAGATCCGGGAGGGCCGCCATCCGGTGGTGGAGAAGATGCTGAAAAACAGCCTCTTTGTCCCCAACGACACCTATATGGACGGCGGCGAGCACACGGTGGCCATCATCACCGGCCCCAACATGGCGGGCAAGTCCACCTATATGCGGCAGGTGGCCCTCATCGTGCTCATGGCCCAGATGGGGTCCTTCGTCCCGGCCAGATACGCCCGTATCGGCGTGGTGGACCGGGTGTTCACCCGCATCGGCGCCAGCGACGACCTGAGCGCCGGCCAGTCCACCTTCATGGTGGAGATGACCGAGGTGGCCGAGCTCCTCAAAAACGCCACGTCCAGGAGCCTTCTCATCCTGGACGAGATCGGCCGGGGCACCAGCACCTACGACGGCATGTCCATCGCCCGGGCGGTGCTGGAGTACTGCGCCGATAAGAAGCGCCTCGGGGCCAAGACCCTCTTTGCCACCCACTACCACGAGATCACCGTGCTGGAGGGGCAGATCCCCGGCGTGCGCAACTACAACATCGCCGCCAAGAAGAAAAAGGACGACATCCTGTTCCTGCGCAAGATCGTCCCCGGCGGGGCCGACCAGAGCTACGGCATCGAGGTGGCCAAGCTGGCCGGTGTGCCCGAGCGGGTCATCAGGCGCGCCCGGGCCATTCTGGAGGAGCTGGAGCGCTCCGGGGCCCCGGACCGCGCCCAGACGCCGGAGGGCGGGACGGACGGCGGGAACGGCCAGCTCTCCATGCTGGACCTGGGGGCCGCCGAGGCGGCTGACCGCCTGCGCCGTACCGACCTGAATACCCTGACCCCCATCGAGGCCATGAACCTGCTCTACGAGCTGAAACAGAAGCTGTGACCCGGGGCGGCCCGTGCCGCCCGCACCGGAAAGGAGCGTGCCCATGTATCCCCGCCGAAACCGGCAGGAAAAACTGACCCCCGGCGAGTGCGTCCGGGGGGCGGCGCTGTCGGTCCTATACCTCTTTGTATTCCCCTTCGCCATGGCGTGGGTCCAGCGGACCACGGGGGAGGAGCTGCCGGTGGCCGAGGCCAACGTGGTCTACTACCTTATCTCGGTGATGCTGGTGTTCCTGCTGTTCTGGCGGTTTCTGAAGCGGAATTTCGAGCTGCTGCTGGACCGCCTGCCCGAGAACCTGTTCGCCCTGCTGGTGGGACTGGCGGGGGCGGAGCTTTTCCGCGCGCTGGTGACGATCCTCCCCTGTCCGGTGGAAAACCCCAACGTATACAACTACCGGGAGCAGTTCCTGCTCTCGCCGGGCGCTACCACTGTGATCCTGGTGGTGCTCATGCCCATTGTGGAGGAGATGATCTTCCGGGGCTTCCTCTTCGGAACGGTCCGGCGCTGCAGCCGGGGGCTGGCCTATGTGCTGTCGGCGGGCCTGTTTGCCCTGTACAGCGTGTGGCAGTTCGTCTTTTCCTACGGCGCGGTGGACCTGCGCTACCTGCTGCTGGCGGGGCGGTACCTGCCCATGGCGCTGGCACTGAGCTGGTGCTACGACGCGGGCAGCTCGGTGTGGACGGCGGTGCTCCTCCACATGGCCGTGAACGGCCTGGCTCTCCTGCGGGCCGTGGGAGGATAAGCGCGCCCGGCCCTCCCGGCGCCCTCACAGGGCGCCGGACCCATTGATCTGCTGATAGAAAGTGTGGTGGAACACGATGCCTCATATCCGACCGCTGGACCCCCATGTGGCCGACCTGATCGCCGCCGGCGAGGTGGTGGAGCGCCCCGCGTCGGTGGCCAAGGAGCTGACCGAGAACGCCATCGACGCCGGGGCCACCGCCGTGACGGTGGAGATCCAGCACGGGGGCATGTCCCTCATCCGGGTCACCGACAACGGCTGCGGCATTGCCGCCGGCGAGGCTGAGACCGCCTTTCTCCGCCACGCCACCAGCAAGATCCGCAGCGAATACGACCTGGAGGCCATCGGCACCCTGGGCTTCCGGGGGGAGGCGCTGGCCGCCATCTCCGCCGTGTCCCGGGTGAGCCTGCTCACCCGCACCGCCGGCGCCGCCATGGGAACGGCGCTGGAGCTGGAGGGGGGCGTGGTCACCGGCCGGGAGGAGGCGGGCTGCCCCCAGGGCACCACGCTGGTGGTCCGGGACCTCTTTTACAACACCCCCGCCCGGCTGAAATTCATGAAAAAGGACGCCGCCGAGGGGGCCGCGGTGTACGCCGCGGTGCAGCGCCTGGCCCTGTCCCATCCCGAGGTGTCGGTGAAATTCCTGCGGGACGGAAAGCAGGAGCTCCTTACCCCCGGCGACGGACAGCTCAAAAGCGCGGTGTACGCCGTGCTGGGCCGGGACATGGCCCTGGGCCTGACGCCGGTGAACGGCTCCGGCGAGGAGATGAGCGTCACCGGCTTTGCCTCCCTGCCCACCTGCTGCCGGGGGACTAGGGGATACCAGCACTTTTTCGTCAACGGCCGCTACGTGAAGAGCCGCACCATGACGGCCGCCCTGGAGGAGGCCTATGCCAACCAGAAGATGGTGGGCAAGTTCCCCGGCTGCGTTCTCCATCTGACCTGCAAGCTCAACGCGGTGGATGTGAACGTCCACCCCACCAAGCAGGAGGTCAAGTTCGGCAGCGACAAGCGGGTCTTTGACGCGGTGTATTACGCCGTCAGATCGGCGCTGGAGGCCGACCGCACCCGCCCGGCGGCGGTACTGGAGAAGGCGCCCGCCCGCCCCCCTGTCTCAGCGGACAAGGGCCGCTTCCAGACCATGACGGCGGAGCAGTACCGCTCCCTGGCCGGGCGGACGGAGCGCCCCGCCGGGAAGCAGCCGGTGCGGCCGGGAGTGTCCGCCCTGGAGCGCATCCTCTCCGGGCCGGAGCGGAAGGGCAGCCTGCCTCTCCATGATTTCACCGCCCCCCGGAGCGGAGCGGCCCGTCCGCCCGCCGCCCCGGCGGAGCCGAAGGAGGAACGCCCGCCCCGGTCCTCTGAGGACCGTGCGGACGGGAAAAAGGGGATGACCCCGGCCCCGGAACAGAAAGACGGCGGGACGCCCAAGGCGTCCGCCGCGGAGCGCAGGGACGAAAAGGCAGCCGGCTCCTCCCTCCCCGGGGCGGAGAGCGGCGGAAGAGAGATACCCGAACCTCCCGCTCCCATGCCTGAGCCGGAGCCCTGGCGCATCGCCGGGGAGGTGCTGAACACCTACATCATCGTGGAGCAGGGGGACCGGGTGCTCTTCATCGACAAGCACGCCGCCCACGAGCGGATGAATTTTGACAAGCTCAAGGCGGAGGGGTATACTCCTATGCGGCAGCTCCTGCTGACGCCGGTGGTCTTTACGCCCCCGGCGGAGGAGGGGGCCGTCCTCCTCCAGAACCTGGCGCTGCTGGAGCGCTTCGGGTTTGAGGCGGAGGACTTCGGCGGCGGGACCGTCATCGTGCGCCAGTGCCCCGACTATGTGGACGCCGGGGACGTGGAGCGCACCCTGTCCGAGCTGGCGGGGAAGCTGCTCCTCACCGGCCGGGCCGACCCGGAGGGGGCACGGGACGAGCTGATGCACACCATGGCGTGCAAGGCGGCCATCAAGGGCGGCCAGAAAAACAGCCCGACCGAGCTGGAGAAGGTGGCCCGGGCCGTGATGGAGGGTACGGTCAGGTATTGTCCCCACGGCCGTCCGGTGGCCATCGAGCTGACCCGGGGCCAGCTGGAGAAGCAGTTCAAGCGCTCGTGAACAAAAAAATTGCCGTGTCGACAAATTTCACGGGCGAATATGGAAAATGTTGGTTATTATAGTGCTATCTCGCGGCGGGCCTTTCGGGGTCGGCCATAGAAAGAAAAGGGGTATCACATGATGCAAAAGATCAACAATCTCCAGGAGCTCTTCCTCCTCCGCGCCCGGAACAGCCGGGCCAACGTCACGGTATTTCTCATGAACGGCTACCAGATCCGGGGACAGATCGCCGGGTTTGACGCCTTTGTGGTGGTGGTGAGCAGCGACGGCAAGCAGCAGGTCATCTATAAGCACGCCATCTCCACCATCATGCCGGAGCGGCCGGTGGACCTGCGCCAGGATGAGGGCATGCCCGCAGCCCAGTGCGGGCGGTAAGATACATGCGAGATACACCTCCGCCGCCGGGAGAGGCTTTTTCCGGCGGCGGAGGGGAAGGAAACAAGAGAGATGAAACAGGGAGCGCTGCTCAATCGAATCATGATGCTGGTGCTGTTCGGCGCCATTGTGATCTACCTGGGGGTGTACGCCTGGGACGCACTGACCGATCCCTTTACCACCGTGACGGCCTATTCCTGCACGGTGGACGACGCCATGGAGGCCACCGGCTTTCTGGCGCGGGAGGAGAAGGTGATCCAGGGAGCGTCCGCCGCTGTGGTGGACCAGCTCTTCAGCGAGGGGGAGAAGGTGGCCAGAGGCCAGACGGTGGCGGTGCTCTACAGCAGCACGGCGGCCGCCGACCGGCGCGGCCAGCTCCAGGCGCTGGAGGCCGAGCGTGACCAGCTGCAATATGCATTGAACAAAAGCGGGGACGTCAGCGACAACGCCCGCCTCAGCGCTGGGATCATCCAGGCCATCGCGGCTCTGAGGGGCTCGGTGGCGGCGGAGGATTTCACCCGGCTGGAGGACCAGACCATGGAGCTCAAGGGGCTGGTGTACCAGCGGGCCGACACCTACAGCGGTGAAGGCGAGGGGGCCGCGGCGGCGCAGGCCCAGCTGGAAAGCCTGAACAGCCAGATCGCCGCCCTGCAGAGCCAGTCCGCCGCCGATACCACCCGGGTGGCCGTGGAAGAGTCGGGGGTATTCTCCGGCCAGGTGGACGGGTATGAGACTCTGCTGACACTGGAGGGGCTGGAGACCCTGACGCCCGCCGACCTGGACCGTCTGGCCGCCCAAAAGCCGGCTCAGGACGCCGCGGCGGTGGGCAAGCTCATCACCGACACAAAGTGGTATTTTGTCTGCCCCCTCTCAGAGGAGGAGGCCGGCCACCTGACCGAGGGAGGCACCGTGAAGGTGCGCTTTTCCCGGGACTGGGCGGGTGAGGTCTCCATGAAGGTGGAGCGCATCGGTCCGCCCCAGGAC
Organism: Pseudoflavonifractor sp. HCP28S3_F10; assembly: GCF_052065415.1. NCBI lineage: Bacteria > Bacillati > Bacillota > Clostridia > Eubacteriales > Oscillospiraceae > Pseudoflavonifractor > Pseudoflavonifractor sp. HCP28S3_F10. The sequence continues at coordinate 14,806 of NZ_JBQHUB010000004.1, forward strand.
GGGCGGATGACGGTGATCCTGTCCTCCACCCGCTTCCTGTCCGACACCACGCTGCTGCGGCGGCAGACGGTGGACCTGGTGTTCAGCAGCAAGAGCGGCATCCGGGTGCCCAAAAACGCCATCCGGGTGGTGACCGAGACCGGGACGGACGAGGAGAGCGGACAGACCGTGGAACGCCAGGTCACGGGGGTGTACGCCCTGGTAGGGGCCCAGGCCGAATTCAAGCCGGTGGAGATCCTGGACCAGCGGGACGACTACTGCGTAGTCCGGGCCGTGTCGCCCGACGATCCCAAGGCCGCCCGGAAGGATCTGAGGGCCGGCGATGAGATCATCGTGGCCGGACGGGACCTCTTTGACGGAAAGGTCATCCGGTAGGCCGGAGTTTGCATCAACAGAGAAACAGAGGTGCGCGTTATGGCATTGTTGGAAGAGAACATTCAGAAGGTGCGGGAGAAGATCGCCGCGGCGGCCCGTGAGGTGGGCCGGGACCCGGCGGAGATCACCCTGGTGGCGGCCACCAAGGTCCAGACCTCCGAGACCATCCGGGCGGCCATCGCCGCCGGCGTGACGGTGTGCGGCGAGAACCGGGTGCAGGAGATGACAGCCCACCTGGCGGACAACGCCTATGAGGGGGCCAGGATCCATTTCATCGGCCATCTGCAGACCAATAAGGTGAAATACGTGGTGGGCAAGGTGGATCTGATCGAGTCGGTGAGCTCGGAGCATCTGCTGGACGCCATTGAGGACCGGGCCGCCAAGGTGGGCGTGGTGCAGGACATCCTGATCGAGGTCAACGTGGGTGAAGAGGAGAGCAAAAGCGGCCTGAGCGTGGCCGAGCTGCCTGCCTTGGCCCAAAAGGCGGCCGCTCTGCCCCATGTGCGGCTGCGCGGATTGATGGCCATCCCTCCCGCCGCCGCCTGCGAGGGGGAAAACCGTCACTTTTTTGCGGAAATGCGACAGCTTTTTGTTGACATAAAGGAAAAGTTGGATGATAATAATTGCGTTATGGATTGTCTCTCAATGGGGATGAGCCGGGATTACGAGGATGCCGTCCGGGAGGGGGCTACCCTGGTCCGTGTGGGCACCGCCCTCTTTGGGCCCAGGCCCCCCATGGGGCAGGCGCGGCAGGAGTGACAAAAGGCGGCGAGCCTTTTGCGCCGGGACTGTTCCGGGACCGGTACCAATGGCATCAGAAGGAGACCAATATGGGATTTATCGATGAACTCAAGCGGCTTGCCCGCCCGTATGAGGATGAGGATTCTATGGACGATTTTGAGGATGATTTCGACGAGATGAATCGCGCTGAGCAGAGCGAGCCCCGCAAGGCCGCGCCCAAGCGCGACACGGGCTCGTTCAACATGGAGCCCGAGCGCCGGAGCAACAAGGTGGTCAATATCCACACCACCACCCAGCTCCAGGTGGTGCTGGTCAAGCCCGACCGCTTTGAGAACGCGGCCGAGATCGCCGACCACCTGCGGGAGAAGCGCACCGTGGTGCTCAACCTGGAGTCCACCAACAAGGACATCGCCCGCCGCCTGCTGGACTTCCTGTCCGGCGTGGCCTACGCCAACGAGGGCAAGATCAAGAAGGTGGCCCTGGCCACCTACATCATCACGCCCTACAACGTGGACATCCTGGGCGATCTGATCGACGAACTGGAGAACAACGGGCTGTATTTCTAAGTGCAGCCGGAGAGAATGAGATGAACGAAAAGCGGGGGATTACGATATGCTGACGCCTCAGGAAGTCTCTGAGCACGCCTTTGCGAAGGCCTCGTTCGGAGGATACAACATGGCCATGGTGGACGAGTTCCTGGACCAGCTTACCGAGGACTATACATCGCTCTATAAGGAGAACGCCGTCCTGAAGAGCAAGATGAAGGTGCTGGTGGACAAGGTGGAGGAGTACCGCTCCACCGAGGAGGCCATGCGCAAGGCCCTGCTGACCGCCCAGCGGATGGCCGACGAGATGGTGGCCGAGGCGGAGGCCAAGAAGGTCGAACTGCTCAAGAGCGTGGAGGCCGATGCCCAGGAGCGGCGGGCCCAGCTGCGGCGGGAGATCGCCGACGAGGAGGCCCGGCTCACTGCCGCCCGCCAGTCCACCGCCAAGTATGTGGAGCGGCTGAAGGAGCTTTACCAGAACGAGATGGACTACCTGGCCTCCCTGAGCGAGCTCACCGCCCCGGCGGAGGAGCCCGACCAGGTGGAGGCTGCCGCCCAGGCCATCGGCCAGGCCGTGGAAGAGGCGGTGAAGGAAGAGGAGAAGATCACCATCGAGGTGCCGGTGGAGGATAAAAACGACGGCGGGCTCTATGCCGAACTGATGGAGCTGAACATGAACCCCGCCGAGGGCGAGCGCCACAAGCGCCCGGTCCGCCAGCCCATGGAGACCCGGCCGGAGGAGGATCCGGACGACACCGCGCCCACCAAGCGGATCGACTTTTCCAACCTGCAGTTTGGCAAGGATTACGAAATCAAGTGACCCCTCTTGACAGAGGGGACCAAAGCGGATAAGATATCTCTGCGCCGAAACGGCGCAGGAAATATTGCAATACGCGCAGATGAGGACAAGTAGCGCCCCATTCCCCTGCACAGAGAGCCGCCGTTTGGTGCAAGGCGGACAGGGACGGAGCGGGAAGATCACCTCGGAGCGTCCGGCTGAAGAGCAGTAGGCCCGGACGGCCGGCGGCCGTTATACCGCCCCCGTGCCAAAGGCACGGATTGAGGGGCCGCCCTGCGCGGCAAAAAGAGTGGTACCGCAGAGGTCATAAACGCCTTTGTCTCTTGTAAAGGAGAGACAAAGGCGTTTTTTTGCCGCCCGCCCCGGACCGGAAGCGGATGGGCCCCGGAGCTGCCGGGCGGGATATCTGCCCAAGGAGAGGAAACAAAAAGTAACGATATAACGGAGGAAAACGACCAATGGATTACAACGAGACCGTACACCTGCCTCAGACCGACTTCCCCATGCGGGCGGGTCTGCCCAACCGTGAGCCGGGGATGCTCCAGCGCTGGAACGACATGGACCTGTACCATGAGATGCTGAAGAAGAACGAGGGCAAGCCCCTCTTCGCCCTCCACGACGGCCCTCCCTTCTCCAACGGCAACCTGCATATGGGCCACGCCCTGAACAAGTCCATCAAGGACTTCATCACCCGTATGTATGCCATGCGGGGCTACTACACCCCCTATATCCCCGGCTGGGACAACCATGGCATGCCCATCGAGTCCGCCATCATCAAGGAGCAGAAGCTCAACCGCAAGAACATGAGCGTGCCCGAGTTCCGCACCGCCTGCCACAACTACGCTCAGAAGTATATCGACATCCAGATGGACGGCTTCAAGCGCATGGGCGTGCTGGCCGACTGGGAGCACCCCTACAAGACCATGGACCCCGGTTTTGAGGCCGAGGAGGTCAAGGTCTTTGGCGCGATGTACAAGAAGGGCTATATCTACAAGGGCCTCAAGCCCGTGTACTGGTGCCCCAAGGACGAGACCGCCCTGGCCGAGGCCGAGATCGAGTACCAGGACGATCCCTGTACCACCGTCTACGTCAAGTTCCAGGTGAAGGACGACCTGGGCAAGCTGGGCCAGTACGGCGATATTTCCAGGATGTACTTCGTCATCTGGACCACCACCATCTGGACCCTGCCCGGCAACCTGGCCATCGCCGTCCACCCCCGGGAGAGCTATGTGCTGGTCAAGGCCGATAACGGCGAGATGTATATCATGGCCGAGGCCCTGTGCGAGAAGGTCATGAAGATCGGCGGCTTTGAGCACTATGAGACTGTGGCCCGGTTCCAGGGCCAGGACTTTGAGTATATGCTGGCCCAGCACCCCTTCCTGGACAAGACCAGCCAGCTGTGCACCGCCGAGTACGTCACCATGGACTCCGGTACCGGCTGCGTCCACACCGCCCCCGGCTTCGGCGCCGACGACTACGAGACCTGCAAGCGCTACAAGATGGAGATGGTGGTGCCCGTGGACGACCGGGGCCGCCACACCGAGTATGCCGGCAAGTACGCCGGCATGAAGACCGACGAGTCTAACCCTGTCATCCTGGCCGACATGAAGGAGAGCGGCGCCCTCTTCGCCAGTGAGGAGATCGTCCACTCCTATCCCCACTGCTGGCGCTGCAAGAGCCCCATCATCTTCCGGGCCACCCCCCAGTGGTTCTGCTCGGTGGACGCCTTTAAGGAAGAGGCCTGCGCCGCCTGCGACGACGTGCGCTGGGTCCCGGGCTGGGGCATCGACCGGATGAAGTCCATGATCCGGGAGCGCAACGACTGGTGCATCAGCCGCCAGCGCCGCTGGGGCCTGCCCATCCCCGTGTTCTACTGTGCCGAGTGCGGCAAGCCCGTCTGCACCGACGAGACCATTGAGGCCGTCAGCGCGCTCTTCGCCGAGAAGGGCTCCAACGCCTGGTACGAGATGGAGGCTGAGGATATCCTGCCCAAGGACTTCGTGTGCCCCCACTGCGGCAAGAATCACGGCTTCACCAAGGAGGAGGACACCCTGGACGGCTGGTTCGACTCCGGCTCCACCCACTTCGCCTCCATGAAGAAGGACCAGGGCTTCTGGCCCGCCACCATGTACCTGGAGGGCCTGGACCAGTACCGCGGCTGGTTCCAGTCCAGCCTGCTCACCGCCGTGGGCGCGCTGGGCCAGGGCGCTCCCTTCAAGGAGTGCGTCACCCACGGCTGGACCGTGGACGGCGAGGGCAAGGCCATGCACAAGTCCCTGGGCAACGGTGTGGACCCCGCCGACATCTTCAAGAAGTACGGCGCCGACCTGCTGCGCCTGTGGGCCGGCTCCGCCGACTACCATGTGGACGTGCGCTGCTCCGACAAGATCTTCAAGCAGCTCAGCCAGAACTACCTGAAGTTCCGCAACACCGCCCGGTACTGCCTGGGCAACCTCTCCGGCTTCGACCCCAACCACCTGGTCGCGCCTGAGGACATGGTGGAGCTGGACCGATGGGCCGTCACCAAGCTCAACCAGCTCATTGAAAAGTGCTTCGCCGCCTATGACAACTACGAGTTCCACGTGGTGTCCCACGCCATCAACGACTTCTGCGTGGTGGAGCTGAGCTCCTTCTATCTGGACATCATCAAGGACCGGCTCTACTGCGAGGAGAAGGACGGCCTCATCCGCCGCTCCGCCCAGACCGCCCTGTGGCTCATCCTGGACACCATCACCAAGCTCTTCGCCCCCATCCTGGCCTTTACCTGCGACGAGATCTGGCAGGCCATGCCCCACCGCCAGGGCGATGACGGCCGCAACGTGGTCCTCAACGAGATGAACCAGCCCTTTGCCGGCTACGCGCTGGACGCGGAGACCATGGCCCGCTGGGACAAGGTCATCTCTGTCCGGGACGCGGTCAACGCAGCCCTGGAGACCGCCCGCAATGAGAAGAAGATCGGCAAGAGCCTGGAGGCCATGGTGGCCGTCACCGTCCCCGCTGAGGATGCCTTCCTGGCCGATATGGACGCCGCCGAGCTGGCCGACCTCTTCATCGTCTCCCAGGCCCATGTGACCGTGGGCGGCGGGCTCTCGGTCTCGGTCAGCCAGGCCCGGGGCGAAAAGTGCCCCCGCTGCTGGAAGCACAGCGAGCACATCGGCGCCGAGGGCCATCACGCCCAGCTCTGCGACCGCTGCGCCCACGTGCTGGGCGAGTAAGCGTTGATCTGCTGCCTCATAAGAATCGCCCCCGGCTTTCGAAGCCGGGGGCGATTTTACTATAATGCGTACTGAACAAAGCTGATTGGCCTTGAAAGCCAAGGCTTACAAGGCCAATCAGCTTTGTTCGGGCGCAAGGTTTTTGGGCAAAACTGCCCAAAAACCTTGCACGTTCCGATGAAGCGCTGCGGCGCTTCATCGGAAATACGCATTGCAGCAATGCCTGAATTCGATCAAAAGGTCTGAGAATGGCCCTTTTGATCGAATTGTGCGGCTGGTGCCGAACGAATAAACCGCAAAGCGGTTTATTCAGCAGACATTACTATGGGGATGTGTCTGCGCATTGGACGAGGAGCCCATCCAGCCAGAGCTCAATTCGATGCTCCTTCAAACGGACTACATAGTCTGCATTGTCCAGCCGCTCCGCGAATTGGAATATGTCGGTCCGCATTTCCTGTGGGGTAACAGGGCGGCTGGTTTGGAGACAAAAATTGGGCAGATAGTTCGGACGTGTGAAGGAGAGGTAGCAATAGTCCTCGTTGCCTTCTACCCAAAAAAGATGGAAGGTATCGGAGGAGCACTCTGTATAAGAACGAACAGAAGGAAAACCGGACGTCTCCTGAAGCAGGGCCTGAACAGCCGCAGCTGTTTCAAACCGCTGGGAGTCATAGCTGTGTTTCAGAACATACGGAATGAACCGGAACAGGATAACCGCGGCATAGAGCGCAAGGGGGATAAGACCGCCTAAAAGCCGCTTTTGAAACGTGGTTAATTTCATTTGACAACATCCCTCCGATCTGTATATCATTCATAAATATTGTACTATACTTCTGTATGCCCCGCAACGCCGGAACACCCAACAGGAAGGCAGGGATTTTCATCATTGCAGCATTGATTCAGCCGCCCCCCGGCAGATCCGGGGGCGGCTGTTTTTGATCGGGGCGGTGCGGCGGGAGGAGACGGCGGGGCAAGGGATGGGAAAAAACGGCGGGGCGAGGGCGCCCCGCCCTACCGTTTACGGGGAGGCGAAGGATTTGCCGGAGTCCAGTGGGGGCAGGTCTGGTCCCGGGTGCGTTTTTTGACCCGGGGGTATTTGCAGTGCCCGCAGGCCACCTCGTAGTAGCGTTCCCCCGACTTGCGGTAGTGCTGGGCAAAGTGCTCACAGGTGCCGCATACCTTTTCTTCTTCCATGGTATCCCTCCTTTATGACGTCATTATAACGCTATCAAACATAGGAGTCAACGCTAAAATGACGTAATTATTGCGTTATTGTTTTATTACGTCATTTTGATATAATTATGATATCATTTACAGGGAGGGACATATATGTCTGTCTCGTATAACTTCCCCCTCCGTTTGGATGACGAGCTGCGGGAAAAGCTGCGCTATATCGCGGCGCAGAACAGCCGGTCTCTCAATAAAGAGATCGAATATCTTGTAAAGAAGCACGTAGAGGCCTATGAAAAAGAACACGGCCCCATCGCCGTGCCCAAGGAGTAACCGCCCATGCTCTATGCTGTGATCGTGATTTTCTGTGTGGCGCTGGACCAGCTGGTGAAATATCTGGTCCGGGCCAACATCCCCCTGGGGGAGTCCATCCCCTTCCTCCCCCACATCATGGACCTGACCTATATTCGGAACACGGGGGCCGCCTTCTCCATGCTCAGCCGGCACACCTGGCTTTTGACGCTGGTGTCGCTGGCCGCGTCGGCGGCGGTGGCGGTGCTGATGGTGAAGGTGTTCCGCCACCCCTGGGGGCGGCTGCCCCTGGCCCTGGTGCTGGCGGGAGCGGTGGGCAACCTCATCGACCGGGCGGCCTTCGGCTTTGTCACCGACATGTTTGAGACGACCTTCATCGACTTCGCCGTGTTCAACGTGGCGGATATCTGCGTGGTGGTGGGGGGCATCGCCTTCTGCCTGTACTATCTCTTCCTCTACGAGAAGCTGGAGGGAAAGGAGAGCGGCCATGACGCCCCTGCAGCTGACGGCTGACCGTGCCGGCGAGCGGGCCGACGCCTTCCTGGCCCGGGTGCTGCCCGAGCTGACCCGCTCCGCCGCCCAGCGGCTGATGGAGGAGGGCCGGGTAGCCCGGAACGGCGCGCCGGTGAAGAAAAATGACAAAACGGCGGCGGGAGACGTGTTCACCGTGATCCTCCCCGACCCCGCCCCGGTGGACATCGCGCCCCAGGACATCCCCCTGGACGTGGTGTATGAGGACGCCGATGTGATCGTGGTCAACAAGCCGGTGGGCATGGTGGTCCACCCGGCGCCGGGTCACCCGGACGGGACGCTGGTCAACGCCCTGCTCCACCACTGCGGGGAGGGCCTGTCCGGCATCAATGGGGAGCTGCGCCCCGGCATCGTCCACCGCATCGACCGGGACACCTCCGGCCTTATCATCGCGGCCAAGAACGACTTTGCCCACCTCTCCCTGGCCGAACAGCTCCAGGACCACAGCCTGTACCGGGAGTACGAGGCGGTGTGCGTGGGCGGACTGAAGGAGGACGCGGGGACCGTCAGCGCTCCCATTGGCCGGCATCATACCGACCGGAAGAAGATGGCCGTTGACCACCTCCACGGCCGGGCGGCGGTGACCCACTGGACGGTGCTGGAGCGGTTCTCCGGCTATACCCACATCCAGTGCCGGCTGGAGACCGGCCGTACCCACCAGATCCGGGTCCACATGGCCTCCATCGGCCATCCGCTGCTGGGAGATGTGGTCTACGGCAGCAAGCATCCTTACCCCGGCCTGGCGGGACAGTGCCTCCACGCCCGGCGGCTCTCCTTCGTCCATCCCCGCACCGGGGAGCGGGTGACGGTGGAGTGCCCCCTGCCCGACTGGTTCCGGGCCGTGCTGGAGAAGCTGCGGCGCATGGGGTAAAGCCCCTTATCAAGCGGAAGAGGTGATCCCTTTGGGAAAATTCGACGGTGTGCTGCTGGCCACCGATTTTGACGATACGCTCTATGACGATCAGGTAAAAGTTTCGGAGGAGAACCGGCGGGCGGTGGAGTACTTCGTGAAAGAGGGAGGCCGGTTCACCGTGGCCACCGGGCGGGCCCGGCCCGCCTTTGCCCCCTGCTTCGGCCTGGCGCCCATCAACGCGCCGGTGATCCTGTCCAACGGCTCGGCCTTGCACGACTACCGCACCGGGGAGACGGTGTATGAGACCTTCCTCCCCCAGCGGGTTCTGGGGGACCTGATGGAGCTGACCTTCGTGGTGCCCCAGGTGGGGTTTGAGGCCTATCACGGGGACGACATCTACCTCCACAACCCCAACGTCATCACCCGCAACCACCTCAGGCGCATCGGCGCACGGGGGGAGGAGAAGGCCATCCGGGATATCCCCGGCCCCCTGTCCAAGGTTCTGCTGGAGCACGACCGCCGCTCCGTTCTGGACCGGGCCCGGAAGTACATCCTGGACCGGTGGGGGGAGCACTATGAGGCCATCTTCTCCAACCAGGTGCTGCTGGAGCTCACCGCCAAGGGGAGCAATAAGGGCGGCATGGTGCTGGAGCTGGCCAGGCGGCTGGGCATTTCCCGGGAACATATCTACTGCGTGGGGGACAACGAGAACGACATCCCCATGCTGGCCGTGTCGGCCATCCCCTTCGCCCCGGCCAACAGCGCCCCGGCGGTGAAGGAGTGGGGCGCCCGGATGGTGTCCTCCTGCGGCGAGAGCTGCATCGCCCAGGTCATCTCCATCCTGGATGAGATCTACCCCTGAGCATAGCGTCGACCGGACAGAGACAGAACGGAGTTTCCCCCGCGCCTTCGGGTGCGGGGGAAACTTTTTGCCAAAAGAGAAGAAAAAATTTTGAAGATGTACAGAAAAATATGAAAATGTAACCGGGATGTAACCGCGGGATGCTATGATAGAGTCACAACAAGAGAAAAAGTAAAATAAAAACGGATAAATGTGTGACTATATAAGAAAGAGGAGAATGAATCATGAAAATGAAGCGAAATGGCCCTCTGCCCTCCATCCTTCTCACCCTGGCCATGGTCCTTGGCCTGCTGCCCGTGAGCGCGCTGGCCGCCGAGGGGATCAGCAACAGTGGGCAGATCCACGAGGAGGAGTACACCATCGTCTACAAGTGCGGCGACGATTTCACCCTCACCCCGGAGGAGGGCGCTGAGGAATATGTGGGCGCGCCCCTGAACGGCCACACCTTTGTGGGCATCAAGCAGGCCACGTGGAGCATCGTCTACACCGGTCTGGACCTGACCGATGAGGAGTGGGCCGATATGCAGCAGGCCATCCTGGCCCGGAACAAGGGTCAGGGCAACCTGTCCCCTGGCAAACAGGTGATGCGCTTCGATGGCTGTCCGGATACCTACACGAACACCGGCAAGGGCGGCAGCGCCACCTATTATGTGGTGGAACTGGACGGCGAGATCTATGTTCTTGCCCCCAATACCGGCAGCGTCAGCCATTTCTACTTTGGTGACTACGGCGTGGAGCCCGAAGAGCCTGATGAGACCCCCGAACCCAGTGACACCCCCGAACCCAGTGAGACTCCCGAACCCAGTGAGACCCCCGAGCCCAGCCAGACTCCCGAGCCCAGCCAGACCCCCGAGCCCAGTGAGACCCCCGAACCCAGTGAGACCCCCGAACCCAGTGAGACCCCCGAGCCCAGCGCGAGTCCCGAGCCCAGCGAGACTCCCAAGCCCAGCGCGAGTCCCGAGCCCAGCGAGACTCCCGAGCCCAGCGAGACTCCCGAGCCCAGCGCGAGTCCCGAGCCCAGCGAGGAGCCCGAGCCCAGCCGTTCTCCCAGACTCAGCGCAAAGCCCCAGCCCCAGCCGGAGGAAGTGCTTGAGATCGGGGAGCCCGAAGTCCCTCTGGCGGTCCTTCCCGAGCCTGAGGAGACCGTGACGCTGGAGGAGCCTGAAGTCCCCCTGGCCCTGCTGCCTGAGCCAGAAGAGCCCCAGCCTGAGATTGTGGAGGAGCCTACGCCTCTGGGTGAGCTGCCCCAGACCGGCATGACCGCGGCTCCCGCTGCCGGAATGACCGCCGTTCTGGCGGCATGCGCCGCATGCCTGACCCTGGCCGGCGCCGCCCTTCTCCGCCGCAGGGAGGACGAGAAGTAAGACTTCCGCTGCGCATCATGACATAAAAATGGCCGCCCGTTAAGGGCGGCCATTTTGACATATTGTTCAGGCAAAGACGGTCTGCACCAGGACCATGTACAGGATGGTGCCGCCAAAGATGGAGAGCAGATTGTTGTGCTTCCACAGATGGAGGGCCACCACCACTGCCGCGGCGATGAAGCCGGGGAGCCACTGGCCCAGGGCGGCGGCCTCCAGCAGTCCGCCGGAGACAAGGCCGGTGGCAAAGGCGACGATATTGTCCTTGAGGCAGTAGACGATGAGCATGGCGATGATGGAGGGAGGCAGGACCCGGCCCAGATAGAGCACCAGCTTGGGAGGGTGCTCCCCCCGGTCGAAGAACAGGAAGGGCATGGCCCGGGTGAGGAAGGTGACGGCGGCCATCACGGCGATGGAGGCCACGGCCTGCAGGGGCGTCAGCATGTGCCCGCCTCCTTTCCGGCGGAGGCGGGGACGCCGGGGTCGTCCAGCCTGTCCCGCAAAAGGAGCAGCGCCAGCACGATGACCCCCAGCGCCGGGAGGAGCATATTGCTCTTGCCCACCAGCAGCAGGCTCACCAGAGTGGTGGCCGCGCCCAGCACGGCGGGCAGATGGCTCTTGTAGCTCTCCCACTGTTCCACGGCGATGACCACGAAGAGGGCGGTCATGGCGAAGTCGATGCCGGTGGTGTCGATGGGCAGCAGGGCCCCGGCCAGCGCGCCGATCACCGAACCCAGGATCCAGTAGGACTGGTCCAGCAGGGCAATGGAGAAATAGAAATTCCGGGGATTTACTCCCACCGGGGCCTGCACCGAGCTGAGCAGGGCATAGGTCTCGTCGGTAAGGGAGAAGATCATGTAGAATTTCCGAAGGCCCATGCCGCGGAATTTTTCCAGCATGGACAGGCCGTACACCAGGTGCCGGAAGTTGATGATCAGGGTCATCAGCGCCACGGTGCCCAGGGCGGCGCAGGAGGAGAGCAGGCTTACCCCCAGGTACTGCCCGGAGCCGGCGTAGATGGTCAGGCTCATGAAAAAGGCCCAGATAAAATTGTAGCCGATGGACTGGAGCATGAAGCCAAAGGCAATGCCGATGGCCAGATAGCCCATCAGGACCGGGATGGTCACCGGAAAGGCGGCGGCCAGTGCTTTGCGGTCCATAGGTTTGGTCACTTCCCCATTGAAATGATATAAAACGCGGAGTCTAATACGGTATTGTACTAAAAGAGCAGAGAAAATGCAAGCGGGGGCCGGCGCGGCTCCGGCAGTTTTTCATACCCGCAGGGACCGCGCCCGGCGGGGAGCGGCAGAGTACCATTTCACCGGAAAACGTGATACAATAGACAGGCCGCCCGCCGGGGGGCGGATTGTTCACAAAATGTGGTTGTTTTTTCAAAAGGGTCCGGTATAATACTGGTCATATATACCGGATAAGGAGGGCGGGATATGAAACGCCTGCTGCTTTTATATAATCCCCACGCGGGAAAGGGAAAGATCAAGAGCCGCATCCCCGATATCGTGGACAGCTTTACCAAGGCCGGCTGGCTGGTGACCATTCGGCCTACCCAGGGGAAGGGGGACGCCGTGACGGCGGCCGGAGAACTGGGCGGAGATTTTGACCGGGTGGTGTGCTGCGGGGGAGACGGAACCCTCCATGAGACGGTGACCGGCCTCATGAGTCTGCCATGCCGACCGCCGGTGGGCTATCTCCCGGCGGGGACCACCAACGATTTCGCCCGCAACCTCCATCTGCCCCGCAGCTACGCGGGCAAGACCGAGACTGCTGCCGGGGGCGTGCTGCGGCCGGTGGATATCGGCAGCTTCAACAGTGAGTATTTCATCTATGTGGCGGCCTTCGGCGCCTTTACCGATGTGGCCTACGACACGCCTCAGCAGTTCAAGAATATGTTCGGCCACCTGGCCTATCTGCTGGAGGGCGCCGCCCGTCTCACCTCCATCCAGTCCTACCGCCTGCGGGTGGAGCACGACGGCGGAATGGAGGAGGGCGACTTCATCTATGGCATGGTGAGCAACACCGTGTCGGTGGGGGGCTTTAAAGGGATCTCCCCCGACCTGGTGGAGCTGGACGACGGATTGTTCGAGGTGGTGCTGGTGCGCCAGCCCCAGAACGCCGCCCAGCTCCAGAGCATCATCCGGTCGCTGGTGCAGACCACGCCTGAGCCGGGCGGGGCGGTGGTGGCCTTCCGTACCGCCCATCTGCGGGTGACCTGCGCTGACGAGCTGCCCTGGACCCTGGACGGGGAATACGGCGGCGCGCCCCGGGTGGCTGAGATCCAAAACGTGAAACAGGCGGTGATGATCGCCCACGGGAAGTAGTCTCCCGGGCGGCTTTTCCGCCGAAAAAAGACTGGGAGCGAGACCATGGACTATGATGCGGGACAATATGATATCGCGGTGATCGGCGCGGGCCACGCGGGGATCGAGGCGGCCCTTGCCGCTGCCCGGATGGGACTGAAAACGCTGTGTTTTACGGTGAACCTGGACGCGGTGGGCAACATGCCCTGCAACCCGGCCATCGGCGGCACCGGAAAGGGCCACCTGGTCCGGGAGCTGGACGCCCTGGGCGGCGAGATGGCCCGGGCGGCCGACCGGGCCTGCATCCAGTACCGGGTGCTGAACAAGGGAAAGGGGCCGGCGGTGTGGTCCCTGCGGGCCCAGGCCGACCGGCGGGAGTACCAGAAGATCATGAAGCACACCCTGGAGCGGCAGGAAAACCTGTGGGTGAAGCAGGCCGAGGTCACCGGGATCTGCACGGAGGGCGGAGCGGTCTCCGCCGTGCGTACCGCCGCCGGGGCGGTGTACCGGGTGAAGGCGGCGGTGGTGGCCACCGGCACCCACCTGGGCGGGCGCACCATCATGGGCGAAGTGACCCGGGACTCCGGCCCTGACGGGCTGGCGGCCGCTCTCCCCCTGACAGACAGCCTGCGGGGGCTGGGGCTTTCCCTCCGCCGCTTCAAGACGGGCACCCCGCCCCGGGTCAACGCCCGCAGCGTGGATTTTTCCAAAATGGAGCTTCAGCCCGGGGACGAGACAACGGTCCCCTTCTCCTTTGAGACGGAGCAGCCCCCGCAGAACAGGGCGGTGTGCCACCTTACCTACACCAACCAGCGGACCCATGCGGTCATCCGGGCCAATCTGGACCGGTCTCCCCTTTTCTCGGGGGTCATCGAGGGGGTTGGGCCCCGGTACTGCCCCTCCATTGAGGACAAGGTGGTCCGCTTTGCCGACAAGGAGCGCCACCAGCTCTTCGTGGAGCCCATGGGGCTGGACACCGAGGAGCTGTACATCCAGGGCCTCTCCTCCTCCCTGCCTGAGGAGGTACAGGTGGCCATGATCCACACCATACCGGGCCTGGAGCGGGCCGAAATGACCCGTCCGGCCTATGCCATTGAGTACGACTGCGTGGACCCCACCGAACTGCTGCCCACCCTGGAGTGCAAAAAAGTGCCCGGCCTTTACGGAGCGGGTCAGTTCAACGGTTCCTCCGGCTATGAGGAGGCGGCGGTGCAGGGCTTTGTGGCGGGGGTGAACGCCGCCCTCAAGATTTTGGGCAGGCCTCCCATGGTCATCGGCCGGGATCAGGGGTACATCGGCGTTCTCATCGACGACCTGGTGACCAAAGGCACCAACGAGCCCTACCGCATGATGACCTCCCGCACCGAGTACCGCCTCCTCCACCGGCAGGACAACGCCGACCAGCGGCTGTGCCCCATCGGCCACCGGATCGGTCTGGTCAGCGACGAGCGCTGCCGCCGGGTGCTGGACAAGTACGCCGCCGTGGAAAAGGAGCGCAAACGGCTGGAGCACACCGGAGCCGCCCCCTCTCCCGCGCTGGACGAGATGCTCTCCGCCCATGGGGAGCCTCCGGCACCCAACGGCGCCCGGCTGGCCGACCTGCTGCGGCGGCCCCGCATCGGGTACGGGGATCTGGCCCCCTTTGACCCGGAGCGGCCCGGCCTCTCCGCCGCAGTGGCCGAGGCGGTGGAGATCGCCGTAAAGTATCAGGGCTATATCGACAAGCAGCTCCGCCAGGTGGAGGAGATGCGCCGGCTGGAGAGCCGGCTTCTCCCGCCGGATCTGGATTACCGGACGATGGAGGGCCTGCGGCTGGAGGCCCGGGAGAAGCTCAGCCGCATCCGCCCGCTGAATCTGGGACAGGCCAGCCGGATCTCCGGCGTGTCCCCCGCCGATGTGGCGGTACTTATGGTGGCGCTGGAGCGGTGAGTTTTCCCCGCCTACGGGCGGGACATGCGCTCGCCGCGCGGGCCGCCTGCCCGGCGAGGGCCCCATTTCTTTTGCCTAAAGAAATGGGGGAAAGAAAACGCCCAAAGGGGTGCACGGCCCCCCTTTGGAATCCCCTAATACGGGGGAGTTCTTACGCAGTGCCCACGTTGACAGAGCTCTTCCGCGCTGCCTGTGTGGCGCCTCCCCGCCGTATGTCTGCACCATGCGAGCGTGGCGGAGAGCTATCTTGATTTTGATGGCACCGGGGGAGCGGCCTTCGGATAGGGAGGGAGTCCAGAGGGAGGGCTGGGCCTCCCTCTGGCTCTTTTCTTTCCCCTTTCTTTTCGGGAAAAGAAAGGGGCGCCGTCCGCGCAGGACAACGCCCCCGCCCGCCCGCAGGCGGGCCAACCCCCGTCCCGCCCGTGGGCGGGCAGAACTTCCGGGTGAGCAAGAGGTGAGCATATGCGTGTAATGGATCTGTCCCACCCCATTTCCGGCGGGATGCCGGTATGGCCGGGGGACCCGGCGGCGGCGTTGGAGCGGGTTTCCGACGTGGAGCGGGACGGTTTTCAGGTGACCCGGCTGACCCTGGGCTCCCACACCGGCACCCATATGGACGCTCCGGGCCACGTGCTCCCCGGGGGAGCCACGCTGGACAGCCTGCCGCCCGGGACCTTTGTGGGGACGGCGGCGGTGACCCGGGGATTCCCCAGCCTGGAGGAGCTCTCCGCCCTGGAGGGGGTGGACTTTCTGCTCTTTTCCACCGGATGGGAGGGGGAATGGGGAAAACCAACGTATTTTTCCGGCTATCCTGTGCCGCCGCGGGGAATATTGGAGCGGATCGTCCACATGGGAGTAAAGGGTGTGGGGATGGATACCCCCTCTCCCGACACCCCCGACCGGCTGGACCACCACCGGCTGCTGCTGGGCGCGGGGCTGGTGGTGGTGGAAAACCTGACCGGGCTGGCGGCGCTGGCGGGGCAGATGATGCCCTTCTGCGCCCTGCCCCTTCCCTTCCGGGGGAGCGACGGCGGCCCGGTGCGGGCTTTGGCCTTTTTGGACGATCAGATGGAGGAATGACTTTGAACAAACCCAAGGTGGTGCTTGGCCTGTCCGGCGGAGTGGACTCCGCCGTGGCGGCCCGGCTTTTGCGCGAGAACTACGACGTGACCTGCCTCTGGCTGGACATCGGCCTGGGGGGCGGCGAGGACGCTGCCGCCGTGGCGGAGGAGCTGGGCCTGCCCTTTGAGACCGGGGACATCCGCCCGGCGCTGGAGGAGCGGGTCTGCGCTCCCTTTGCCGCCGGTTATCTGGCGGGACACACCCCCCTGCCCTGCGCGCTGTGCAACCCCACGGTGAAATTCCCCGCCCTGCTGGCTCTGGCCGGCCGGATCGGGGCGGACTGCGTGGCCACCGGGCACTATGCCCGGCGGGGGACCGGGGCCGATGGCCGGGCCCTGCTGCGCAAGGGGATGCCGGCCAACGACCAGTCCTATATGCTCGCCCGGCTGCCCCAGGAGATCCTGCGCCGCTGCGTGTTCCCCCTGGGGGAGCTGGAGAAGGCCCAGGTGCGGGCGCTGGCGGAGGATTCCGGCATCCCGGTGGCTCACAAGCCCGATTCCATGGAGATCTGCTTTATCCCCGACGGGGACTACGCCGCCTGGCTGGACCGCCGGGGGGCCACCCCGCCTCCCGGTAACTTTGTGGACCGGGAGGGCAGGGTGCTGGGCCGCCACCTGGGTATCCACCACTACACCCTGGGCCAGCGCCGGGGGCTGGGGGTCTCAGGTCCCCACCGCTATTTCGTCTCTGCCATCCGGCCGGAGCGCAACGAGGTGGTGCTCTCCGACGGCAGCGACCTCTATACCGACCTGGCCCGCTGCGCCGACCTGAACTGGATCGCCGTTCCGGGGCTGGAGGGGCCCATGGAGGTCACGGTCCGGCTCCGCCATTCCCGTACCGAGACCCCGGCAGTGATTCTGCCCCGGGGGGACGGGGTGGAGATCCGGATGAAAGAGCCCGCCCGGGCCCCCACGCCGGGCCAGCTGGCCGTTTTCTACCAGGAAGATATTGTAATAGGAAGCGGATGGATTATCTCTTAAAATTTGACAAATTACCCTTCCTGTGCTATACTGGAATAAATAAACCAGGGAGGGAAAGGGTTTGGAAAAGCGGATCTGTATGCTGTTTTTGGGGATAATGCTGCTTTTTCTGGCCGTCTGCGCCCCAGCTGCCGGCTCACTCCAGCCCGGCGAAGTCCGGGCCCTGCCGCTGACGGAGGAGGAAGAGTCGCTCCTGGCGTTGGCCGGCAGCGGGGAGAGCACCTGCGGCCTCTACTCCTGCGCTTGGGACGGGACGTCCGATCAGCTCAAGCTGGAGTTCCTCTCCCGGGTGGACGGAGAGTGGGTGACGGTCACCGACTTGGCCGGCGTGGACTACAGCGGCGGCAAGGCCCGGGAGACCTGCCGCTTCGGCGTGGTCCTCACAGAGGATGTGCTGACGGTGAATCTGGAGGACGGCTACAGTGTGTCTATTCCGCTGGCCGGCCTCCGGCCCGAGCTGGCAGAGACCAGCGACTGGGCCACCGGACGGAGCTGGAGCGAGGGCGGTATCTGCCAGGCGGGGGAGCGCCGCGGTGCTCCAGTGGAAATACGCATTGTAACAATGGCTGAATTCCATAAAAACGGCCCCTTTGAGCCATTTTTATGGAATTGCGCGGCCGCCGCCGCGCGAATAAACCGCAAAGCGGTTTATTCAGTAGACATTAGCTACGACCACGCCTATGCCATCACCGCCGTTTTCTGCGGAGCGGACGAATAAAACTCACTTGAGAGATAAAACAGCGGGTATTCCGGCCTTTGTGGAATACCCGCTGTTTTGTTTTGCACACTGCTTAATCCATAGGCAGGCCGGTGAGATACCGCCGCACCAGGTCGAAGGCGTTGTGGGCGGCCATGGTGCGCACCCGCTCCCGGCTCTGTCCGGCGTGGAGCTCCCGGACGTGGACGCAGTCCCCGGCGGCGATGGCCACAAAGACCAGGCCCACCGGGTTGCCCCGGTCGTCGGAATCCGGCCCGGCCACGCCGGTGGTGGAAACGGCGATGTCGCAGCCCAGCACCCGGCGGGCCCCCTCGGCCATGGCTCTGGCCACCGGGGCGGACACAGCGCCGTACTGGTCCAGCAGTTCCTGAGGCACCCCCAGCACGCCGTGCTTGACGGAATTGGTATAGCTGACTACGCCGCCCTTGTACACCGCCGAGATGCCGGGCAGGTCGGTGAGCCGTTTGGCGATGAGGCCGCCGGTGCAGCTCTCGGCGCTGCCCAGGGTGAGCCCCCGCTCCTTCAAAAGCGCTGCCGCCACCGCCTCCAGCGAGGGGACGTCGGCGCCGTAGATCTTGTCTCCGAACAGGGCGCGCAGCTCCTCCTCTACCGGGGCGGTGAGGGCCCTGGCCTCCTCCTCGGAAGGGGCCTTGGCGGTGATGCGCAGCTCGCACTCCCCCTCCTTGGCGTAGGGGGCCAGGGTGGGATTGGTCATGGCGTTCATCCGGTCCCGGAGCCGGTCCTCCATGGAGGACTCGCCCACGCCGAAGAGCTTCAGCGTCCGGGAGACGATGGCCCCGTCGGACAGGGACTGGAGGTAGGGCGCCGCCCGGTAACGGAACATGGCGGTACACTCCCTGGGGGGACCGGGGAGCATGATCACCCGTACCCCGCCCTCCTCAAAGGCGCAGCCGGGGGCGGTGCCCCAGTCGTTCTGGAAGGGGGTGCAGCCCTCGGGCAGGTAGAATTGCTGAAAGTTGTTCCCGGTCATGGGACGGCCGATGCCCTCAAAGAAGGCCCGGCAGCGGTCCTCGGCCTCCTGGTTGTGGACCAGGCGGCGGCCGAAGCACTCCGCCAGTACGTTTTTGGTCAGGTCGTCGCAGGTGGGGCCCAGGCCGCCGGTGGTGATAATGATGTCTGCCCGGGTCCGGGCCAGCTCCACCGCCGCCCGCAGGCGCTGGGGATTGTCCCCCACCACCGTGTGGTAGTAGACGTTGATGCCCAGGGCGGACAGCCCCTGGGAGAGCATCTGGGCGTCGGTGTTGGCGATGTTGCCCAGCAGCAGCTCGGTGCCCACGGCGATGAGTTCCGCGGTATAGGTCATAAAAGCACTTCCTTTTCTGTGGGAGGATTTCAGGGGGACGTTCCTATTAGGTTTACCAGCAGGCCGCCGCGATAGAAAGGGAAAAAGAGGACCGCCCCCGGGCAGTCCTCTTCGCGTTCAGGGGTCGATCTTGATGCGCTCGATGTGGTCCACCGCGTCCTTGACCATGGCGTCGATGTCCAGCAGCTTTTCGGCCTCGGCCACCTCGCCGGGCAGGGGACGCAGCCGGGGATGCCGGGGGGTAAAGACGGTGCAGCAGTCCTCATAGGGCAGGATGGAGGTGTCGTAGGTGTTGATCTTCCGGGCGATGGTGACGATCTCCTCCTTGTCCATGCCCACCACCGGGCGGAGGATGGGCAGGTCACACACGGCGCTGGTGCAGGCCATGGCCTCCATGGTCTGGCTGGCCACCTGGCCCAGGCACTCGCCGGTGACGATGGCGCCGGACTTGGTCCGCTCGGCTACCGCCTGGGCAATGCGCATCATAAAGCGGCGCATGAGGATGGTGAAAAGCTCCTCAGGGCACTTGCGGCGCAGCTCCTCCTGAATGGCGGTAAAGGGCACCACATGGACCATCAGCCGGCCGCACCAGGGGGTGAGCAGTTTGGCCAGGTCCAGCACCTTCTGCTTGGCCTCCTCCGAGGTGTAGGGGTAGGAGAAAAAGTGGACCATCTCCAGGGCCACGCCCCGCTTGGCGATCATCCAGGAAGCCACCGGGGAGTCGATGCCGCCGGAGAGCAGGCTCACCGCCCGGCCGTTGATGCCCACCGGCAGGCCGCCGGCGCCGGGCTCGGGATCGGCGTGGACATAGGCGGCGTAATCCCGCACCTCCAGATTGACGGTGAGCTCCGGGTGATGCACGTCCACCTTCAGATTGGGATAGAGCTCGTCCAGCTCGCCGCCCACATACTGGGAGAGCTGGATGGAGGTCATGGGGAAGCTCTTGTCCGCCCGCTTGGACTCCACCTTGAAGGTTTTGGCGGCGGACAGCCGGTCCCCCAGGTACTCCTGGGCGGTGCGGAGCATGGCGTCCTTGTCCTTGGCGCAGGCCCTGGCCCGGGACAGGCCCACCACGCCGAAGAGATGCTTCATGGACTCGTAGGCCCCGTCCAGGTCACAGTCGTCGTTCAGCGGCTCCACATACAGAGTGGACTGCTTGGAGTAGACCTTGAACTTGCCGAAGGGGCGCAGGCGGCGCTGGGCGTTGGCAATGAGCTTGTCCTCAAAGCTGCGGCGGTTCAGGCCCTTCAGGACCAGCTCCCCCAGCTTGAGCAGAATGATTTCATCCATGGATGGTGACTCCTTTTTTGTTGGTGGGGACATTATAACATATCGAACGGGTAAGATAAATCCCAATTGACAGGGCCGCGGGGAGTTACCGCCGGAAATAGGCGCTCTCCCGGTACTGGATGGCCTCGGCCAGGTGGGGGACCTGGATATCGGCGCTGCCCTCCAGGTCGGCGATGGTGCGGGCCACCCTTAAGATACGGTCATAGCTGCGGGCGGTAAGGCCCATGCGGTCAAATGCCCCTTTCATCACGGCCTGGCAGGCGCTGTCCAGCGGGCAGAACTCCTGCAGCTCCCGGGGGCCCATGTGGGCGTTGCAGTCGGGACCGGCTGCGCCGAAGCGGCCGGCCTGGACCGCCCGGGCGGCGTCCACCCGCTCCTTGATCTGGGCGGAGGACTCGGCTTTTGGCTTGCGGGAGAGCTCGTCGAATTCCAGGGCGGGGACTTCCACATACAGGTCGATGCGGTCCAGCAGGGGGCCGGAGAGCTTGCCCAGGTATTTTTTGACCTCTCCCTCCGAGCAGCGGCAGCGGCCGCCGGGGTGGCCGTACCAGCCGCACTTGCAGGGATTCATGGCGCACACCAGCATAAACCGGCTGGGGAACACCTCGCTGGCGGCGGCCCGGGAGATCTGGACCTTCCCCTCCTCCAGGGGCTGGCGGAGACACTCCAGCACGTCCTTGTGGAACTCGGGCAGCTCATCCAGAAAGAGCACGCCGTTGTGGGCCAGGGAGATCTCCCCCGGCCGGGGGACCGGGCTTCCTCCGCCTGCCATGCCGGTGGAGGAAATGCTGTGGTGGGGCGCACGAAAGGGGCGGCGCACCACCATGGGCTCCTCCCGGGAGGTCAGGCCCATGACCGAGTGGATCTCTGTGGCCTCCAGGGCCTCCCGCTCACTCAGGTCGGGCAGGATGGAGGGCAGCCGCCGGGCCAGCATGGACTTGCCCGAGCCGGGCGGGCCGATCATGGCGATGTTGTGTCCACCGGCGGCGGCGATCTCCAGCGCACGCTTGACCTGATCCTGTCCCTTCACGTCGGCAAAGTCCGGCCCCCCGGCGGTATGGGCCGGCGGGACCCAGGCAGCGGCGGGGGAAATGGGCGCCTCCCCCGTCAGGTGGGCCACCAGCTGTCCCACGCTCTCCACCGGGTAGACGGTGAGGCTGCCGGCCAGGGTGGCCTCGGCCGCCGAATCGGCCGGGACGTACAGCGCCGAGATACCGGCCCGCCGGGCGGCAAGAGCCATGGGGAGCATGCCGGTCACTGGACGCAGAGCGCCGGCCAGCGAGAGCTCCCCCACGAAAGCGGCCCGGGGATCGGGGGGCGGGAGCTGTCCACCGGCGGCCAGGATGCCCACCAGCATGGGCAGGTCGTACACCGTGCCGGCCTTCCGCCGGTCGGCAGGGGCCAGGTTCACCGTGATGCGTGAGACGGGAAAGCGGAAGCCGCAGTTCTTCACGGCAGAGCGGACCCGGTCCCGGGCCTCCTTCACCGCCGCGTCGGGCAGACCCACCACGTCAAAGGCGGGTAGGCCGTTGGAGAGGTCGCACTCCGCCATGACCTCGTATCCGGTCACGCCGTGGAGACCCAGCGAGCGAACTTTACAGAACATGGTTCCACCTGATTCCTTTCCTGTGGGATGGGGCGCTTCCGGCCGGAAAGAATGGCCGGAGCAAAAAAATAGGAATGACCAGTTTACTCTTTCGAAAGTCATATCCCCTTCGTATACATGATAGCCCATTTTATGCTTTTTTTCAATTGAAATGGAGAGTTTAGATAGAGTTACTATTTTTAACCACGATTTTTTTACTGGAAATAATATTTCTTTTCCGTGAAGCGATTTACAAAAAGAAAGGTTGGTGTTAGAATGAACACGACGCTGCAAAGGAAAACCACACAAGGAGGAATCGTTTTATGGCTCGAAAGCTGAAAACGATGGACGGCAACACAGCGGCCGCCCACGTATCTTACGCATTTACTGAGGTTGCGGGCATCTACCCCATCACCCCCTCCAGCCCCATGGCCGACAACGTGGACCAGTGGGCCGCCGCGGGCCGCAAGAATATCTTCGGCACCACCGTCAAGGTCGTGGAGATGCAGTCTGAGGCCGGCGCTTCCGGCACCGTGCACGGCTCCCTGGCCGCCGGCGCCCTGACCACCACCTACACCGCCTCTCAGGGCCTGCTGCTGATGATCCCCAACATGTACAAGATCGCCGGTGAGCTGCTGCCCTGCGTGTTCCACGTGTCCGCCCGTACCGTGGCGTCCCACGCGCTGAACATCTTCGGCGACCACTCCGACGTCATGGCCTGCCGCCAGACCGGCTTCGCCATGCTGGCCGAGGGCAACGTGCAGGAGGTCATGGACCTGTCCGCCGTGGCTCACCTGGCCACCATCAAGTCCCGCGTGCCCTTCATCAACTTCTTCGACGGCTTCCGTACCTCCCATGAGATCCAGAAGGTTGCCATCTGGGATTACGAGGATCTGGCCGAGATGTGCGACATGGACGCCGTGGAGGCCTTCCGCAAGCGCGCGCTGAACCCCGAGCGCCCTGTGATGCGCGGCTCTCATGAGAACGGCGACGTGTTCTTCCAGCACCGCGAGGCCTGCAACCCCTACTACGACGCCGTCCCCGGCATCGTGGAGGAGTACATGGGCAAGGTCAACGCCAAGCTGGGCACCGACTATCAGCTCTTCAACTACTATGGCGCCGCCGACGCTGACCGCGTCATCATTGCCATGGGCTCCATCTGCGACGTGGCTGAGGAAGTCATCGACTACCTGAACGCCCACGGCGAGAAGGTGGGCCTGGTGAAGGTCCGCCTGTACCGGCCCTTCCGCGCCGACAAGCTGCTCGCCGCCATCCCCGCCACCGCCACCAAGATCGCCGTGCTGGACCGCACCAAGGAGCCCGGCGCCCAGGGCGAGCCTCTCTACCTGGACGTGGTCACCGCCTTTGCCAACGCCGGCCGTCAGGCTACCATTATCGGCGGCCGCTACGGCCTGGGCAGCAAGGATACTCCTCCCCGCAGCGTGTTCGCCGTGTACGAGGAGCTCTCCAAGGCCGAGCCCAAGCGCCAGTTCACCATCGGCATCGAGGACGACGTCACCAACCTGTCCCTGCCCGAGCACAAGGCGCCCAACACCGCCGCTGAGGGCACCATCGAGTGCAAGTTCTGGGGCCTGGGCGGCGACGGTACCGTCGGCGCCAACAAGAACTCCATCAAGATCATCGGCGACCACACCGACAAGTACGTGCAGGCCTACTTCCAGTACGACTCCAAGAAGACCGGCGGCGTGACCGTGTCTCACCTGCGCTTCGGCGACAAGCCCATCAAGAGCCCCTACTACATCAACAAGGCCGACTTCGTGGCCTGCCACAACCCCTCCTACATCATCAAGGGCTTCCCCATGGTCCGCGACGTGAAGGACGGCGGCGTGTTCCTGATCAACTGCCAGTGGAGCGATGAGGAGCTGGACAAGCATATGCCCGCCGTGGCCAAGCGCTACATCGCCGAGCACAACGTCCAGGTCTACACCATCGACGCCATTGACCTGGCCGCCAAGATCGGCATGGGCAAGCGCACCAACACCATCCTCCAGTCCGCCTTCTTCTCCCTGGCCAAGGTGATGCCCCAGGCTGAGGCCATCCAGTACATGAAGGATGCCGCCACCCATTCCTACCTGAAGAAGGGCCAGGACGTGGTGGATATGAACCACAAGGCCATCGAGGCCGGCGCCACCGCCTTCAAGAAGTTCGACGTGCCCGCCTCCTGGGCCACCGCCGAGGACTGCGTCTGCGAGACCGAGCTCACCGGCCGCCCCGCCACCGTGAAGATGGTCAAGAACCTGCTGGTGCCCATCGACAAGATGGACGGCGACAGCCTGCCCGTGTCCGCCTTCACCGATCACGTGGACGGCACCTTCGAGCTGGGCGCCGCCGCCTATGAGAAGCGCGGCGTTGCCGTCAGCGTTCCCACCTGGGACCAGAGCAAGTGTATCCAGTGCAACCAGTGCTCCTATGTCTGCCCCCACGCCACCATCCGTGCCTACGCGCTGACCGACGAGGAGGCCGCCAAGGCTCCCGCCGGGTCCAAGATCGTGGACATCAAGGCCGGCAAGGGCAAGGGCACCTATAAGTTTGCCATCGCCGTCTCCCCCCTGGACTGCATGGGCTGCGGCGTCTGCGCCAAGGTCTGCCCCGTCCAGGCTCTGACCATGGTTCCCCAGGAGCAGGAGGCCGCTCAGCAGAAGGTCTTCGACTACATGGTGGCCGAGGTCGCCGAGAAGAAGGACATGGCCTCTTCCGCCAACGTGAAGGAGAGCCAGTTCAAGCAGCCCATGCTGGAGTTCTCCGGCTCCTGCGCCGGCTGCGCCGAGACCGCCTATGCCCGCCTGGTGACCCAGGTCTGCGGCGAGCGGATGTATATCTCCAACGCCACCGGCTGCTCCTCCATCTGGGGCGGCCCCGCCGCTACCTCTCCCTACACCGTCAACAAGTGCGGTCAGGGTCCCGCCTGGGCCAACTCCCTGTTTGAGGACAACGCCGAGCACGGCCTGGGCATGTACTTCGGCCAGAAGGCTATCCGCAACAGCCTGATGGAGAAGGTCAAGGCTGTGGCTGCCGACGAGCGCGCCAGCGCCGAGCTGAAGGCCGCCGCCGACAAGTTCTTCGAGACTGCCGAGGACGGCGCCGCCAACGGCGAGGCTACCGCCGCGCTGGTGGCCGAGCTGGAGAAGGCCGCCGCTGCCGGCTGCCCCGTCTCCAAGGAAATCCTGGACAAGAAGGAGTTCCTGTCCAAGAAGGCCGTGTGGATCTTCGGCGGCGACGGCTGGGCTTACGACATCGGCTACGGCGGTCTGGACCACGTCCTGGCCTCCGGCGAGGATGTGAACGTCTTCGTCTTCGACACCGAGGTCTACTCCAACACCGGCGGACAGGCCTCCAAGGCCTCCAACATCGGCCAGGTGGCTCAGTTCGCCGCGGCCGGCAAGCGGGTGGCCAAGAAGTCCCTGAGCGAGATCGCCATGCAGTACGGCTATGTGTACGTGGCCCAGGTGGCCATGGGCGCCAACCCCGCTCAGACCCTGAAGGCCATCAACGAGGCCGTCAGCTATCACGGTCCCTCCCTCATCATCGGCTACGCTCCCTGTGAGATGCACTCCATCAAGGGCGGCATGACCAACTGCCAGTCCGAGATGAAGAAGGCCGTGGAGTGCGGCTACTGGAACCTGTTCCGGTTCAACCCCGCCGCCAAGGCCGAGGGCAAGAACCCCTTCACCCTGGACTCCAAGGCGCCCGCCGGCGGCTATCAGGAGTTCCTGATGAACGAGGCCCGCTACTCCTCCCTGACCCGTTCCTTCCCCGACCAGGCCAAGGAGCTGTTCGCTCAGAACGAGGAGGCTGCCAAGGCCCGCTACGAGCACCTGGTGAAGCTGACCGAGCTGTACAAGTAAGCGCAATTCCTTGTGTGTGTGATTTGCCCGCCCCGGCTGTGCCGGGGCGGGCTCTTTATACAGCGGGGAAGGACCTCCGGACAGAGTGGGAGCAGATATCTTCAGGATGTATTGACAGGATACATGTTTTTCCGTATCCTAATATTACAGACAGAACGAAAGACAGTATCGAAGTGAGGAGTCGTATCCATGTCTCAGCAAATGACAAAACCCAGCCGCTATGAGCGGGACCTGACGGAGGGCAGCGTGGTCAAGCAGCTGATCCTGTTCGCTCTCCCCTTTCTGGCCTCCAACCTGGTCCAGTCCTTCTACAGTGTGGCTGATATGCTCATCGTGGGCAATTTCAGCGGCAACATCAGCATGTCGGGCGTCAACATCGGCAGCCAGATCACCTTTATCCTCACCAATCTGGTGGTGGGATTGTGCACCGGCGGCACCATCCTCATCGCCCAGGCCATGGGCCGGAAGGAGCGCAAGGTGATGGAGGAGGTCACGGCCACCCTGATGACCACCCTGCTCATCGCCGGCGCGGTGATCACGGTGCTGATGATCTTCCTGCGGGTGCCGGTGCTCCGGCTGATCCAGACCCCCGCCGCCGCCTTTGAGGAGGCTGACCGGTATCTCACCGTCACCTGTGCCGGTATCATCTTCATCTTTGCCTACAACGTGCTCAGTGCCGTGCAGCGGGGTATGGGGGATTCCAAGCGGCCCTTCTACTTTGTCACCATCGCCTGCGTGACCAATATCGTGCTGGACCTGGTGCTGGTGGCCGGGTTCTCCATGGGGGCCCTGGGCGCCGCCATTGCCACCGTGTTCTCCCAGGGGCTGAGCGTGGTGCTGTGCATGGTCACCCTGGTGCGGGACGGCTTTGTGTTCGACTTCAAACCCGGATCCTTCCGCATCAACCGCCATTACATGACCCATATCTTCCGTCTGGGCCTGCCCTCAGCGGTGCAGAACGGCGTGACCAGCCTGTCCTTTCTGATCATCACGGTGCTCACCAACATCATTGGCCAGGAGAACGCCTCGGCCGCGGTGGGGGTGGTGTCCAAGTTCAACGGCTTTGCCATCATGCCCGCCATCGCCCTGGGGGCCTCCATCTCCACGGTGTGCGCCCAAAACATCGGCGCCGACCGGTGGGACCGGGCGATCAAGACCTGCTGGATCGGCACCGGCATCGCCTATGCCATCAGCGCCGTGATCTTCCTCATCGCCCGGCTCTTCCCCGCACAGATCATCGGGCTGTTCAACCAGGAGCCGGAGCTCGTCGAGTACGGCGTGGTGTATATGAAGTCCTTCTGCTTTGACTATCTGCTGGTCCCCCTGTGCTTCTGCATCAACGGCATTTTCATCGCCAGCGGACACACCACCTTCTCCCTGCTCAACAACATGATGTCGGCCCTGCTCCTGCGCATCCCGGTGTGCATCCTGTTCTCCCTGGTGCTGGATATGGGGATGTTCGGCGTGGGCCTGGGCGCCCCGGCGGCGTCGGTGGGCTCCCTGATCATCATCCTGATTTACTATTTCTCGGGCAAGTGGAAAAACAACGTGGCTGCCGTATAAAACTTCATGCGCGGGCAGCGCACTGCTGCACAGCAAAAACGAACCGGACCGGAGATCTTTGGATCTCCGGTCCGGTTTTTGCGTCTCAGTCCAGCAGGGCCCGGTAGAGTGCCAGGTCGGCGTCAGTAAATACGTTAAAGACCACCTGCTTCACATGGGGGCAGCGGTCCAGGGTCTGCCGGACGGTGTCCACGGCGATGGGGGCGGCCTGGCCGGGCGGGAAGCCGTATACCCCGGTGGAAATGCAGCAAAAGGCCACGCGTTCCAGCGCGTGGGCCTCGGCCAGCTCCAGGCAGGAGCGGTAGCAGGAGGCCAGAGCGTCCCGGTGGGCCTGGGTCAGTTCTCCCCGCACCGCAGGCCCCACGGTGTGGAGCACATACCGGGCGGGGAGTTGGAAGCCGGGGGTCAGCTTGGCCCGGCCGGGGGGCTCCTCATGGCCCTGGGCCTCCATCAGCGCATGGCAGGCCAGCCGCAGCTGAATGCCGGCGGCGGAATGGATGGCATTGTCGATGCAGCTGTGCAGGGGAAGAAAGCACCCCAGCAGGGCGGAGTTGGCGGCATTGACGATGGCGTCACACCGCAGCAGGGTGATATCGCCCTGCCACAGGGAGAGCCGGCTGTCCAGGGGCGAAGGGGGCAGACCGGCGGCGTCCGCCACCGGCTTATGGGAGAGCTCTTCCTGCAAAATGGCATCCTGAAGGGCCAGCAGTTCGGGGTCGATGGGCTTGGGGGGACGGACGTTCATCAGGGCGCGGAGCAGTTTGCGCCGCTCGGCATGGGACTCGGGCAGGACCACGGGCCTGCCCGCCTCCTCCAGCAGGGCCCGGAGCAGCGTGTCCAGAGACTGGTCGAGATCCATGTATAAGAGCCTCCTTTGCGTGGTGGTGCCATCAGTTTATCACAGGCAGAGGGAGGTTTCCATGTTCTTTTTACTGACAGGGGCCGAAAGAAATGATATAATGACGAAAAACGTTCCTTCCGCGGCCATGGAAGGACGGCGGGAAAGGGATCAGGATATGGAACAGAAGATCACGCTGCCCAACGGCGTGCGCATCGTCACTGAGCGGATGCCGGGGGTGCGCTCGGCGGCCCTGGGCATCTGGGTGGGTACCGGCTCCCGCCACGAGAAGGCGGCGGAGAACGGGGCGGCCCATTTTATCGAGCATATGGTGTTCAAAGGTACCGAACACCGCACGGCGGCACGTCTGGCCGAGGAGATGGACGCGGTGGGGGGCCAGATCAACGCCTTCACCACCAAGGAGTGCACCTGCTTCCACGCCCGGGTGCTGGACACCCATCTCCCCCGGGCCACCGACATCCTGTGCGACATGTTCTTTTGCTCCCGGTTTGACGAGCGCGACGTGCGCACCGAGCGGGGCGTGATCCTGGAGGAGATCGGCATGTGCGACGACAACCCGGAGGACCTGTGCGCCGAGCGTCTG
This sequence comes from Pseudoflavonifractor sp. HCP28S3_F10, assembly GCF_052065415.1. NCBI lineage: Bacteria > Bacillati > Bacillota > Clostridia > Eubacteriales > Oscillospiraceae > Pseudoflavonifractor > Pseudoflavonifractor sp. HCP28S3_F10. Next base: position 43,701 of record NZ_JBQHUB010000004.1, read on the forward strand.
GCCGCCGCGGTGTTCAAGGGCTCGCCGCTGGCCCGGCCCATCCTGGGCCGGCGCGCCACGCTGGAGAAGATGGACGGCGTTTGGCTCAAGCGATACATGTGCGGGCACTACCGGCCCGACCGGGTGGTGGTGGCCCTGGCGGGCAGCTTCCGGGAGCGGGACGTGGAGGAGCTGAAGGAACGCTTCGGCGCCATGGGGCCCGGCCGGCCCCAGATCGAGAAGGCGGCGGCCTATGCCCCCGCCTTTACCCTGAAGCGGAAGAGCGGCGAGCAGAACCATCTGACCCTGGCTTTCCCCGGATTGTCCTACCGTGACGAGCGGCGCTTTGCTCTTCAGCTGCTGTCCACCACTCTGGGCAGCGGCATGTCCTCCCCTTTGTGGCAGGAGGTGCGGGAGAAGCGGGGACTGTGCTACTCCATCTATTCCTACACTGCGGGACATGCGGATACCGGGCTCTTCGCCATTTACACCGCCCTGGGCAGGGAGACCGAGGCGGAGGCTCTGGCCACCATCTGCGGCGTGGTGCGGGACTATGTGCGCCACGGGGTCACCGCCGCGGAGCTGGACCGGGCCAGAGAGCAGGCAAAGGCCAATATCCTCATGGGACTGGAGTCCACCCAGGCCCGCATGAGCCGCCTGGGCCGGTGCGAGCTGTTTCAGGACCGGGTGGCGGACCCGGACGAGATCATCGCGGCCTACGACGCCGTGACGCCCGAGGACGTCCGCACCCTGGCGGAGGAGCTCTTTGACTTTGCGCGCGCGTCCCTCTCGGCAGTGGGCCGGGTGAGGAGCGAAGAGGAATACCGTACCCTGATCGGATGCTGAGATACCGGAAAACAGAAGAAAACGGAGGAAATATACATGGATACCTGTGAGGTACTGATCCGCAACGCGAACGTATTTGATGTGGGCAAGGGGCTGGATATCGCCGTGCGGGACGGGAAGATCGTTCAGATCGGCCCTGACCTGCCCATGACCGCCCCCACCGAGCTGCGGGCCGACAACAAGCTGGTGGTCCCCGGCCTTGTGGAGTCCCACACTCATCTGGACAAGTCCTTTACCGCCGTGGATGAGGATACCCCCACCCTGCAGGAGGCCTATGGCATTTTTGCCCGCTATCTGGCCAAAATCCCGCCGGAGGGGATGGTGGAGGACATCAAGGCCCGCTCCCGCCGGGTGCTGGACTGGGAGCTGGCGTCGGGCGCCAGCGCGGTGAAGAGCCATGTGCTGGTGTGTCCCCAGTGGGGCATGGGCTCCCTTCAGGCCATCAACGAGCTGAAGGAGGAGTACCGGGGCCGGCTGGACCTCTATAACATCACCCAGTGGACGCCTGAGTACGACCGGGAGTTCCGCGCTGCCGCGAAGGCCGGGGAGATCGACTTCATCGCTGGCTACCCGCTCTTTACCGACGACCCCATGGGCAACATCGACCAGGTATTCGCCCTGGCGGAGGAATACGGCCTCCCTCTGGACCTGCACATCGACGAGCGGGACGAGCCCGATATCAGCTGCTTCCTCAGCGTCATCGAGCACACCAGGCGCTATCACATGGAGGGCCGGGTGACCTGCGGCCATGTCACCGCCCTGTGCGCCGTGGAGGACGAGCCGGCCCACCGGGCCATCTGCGAGGCGGTGGAGGCCGGCATCAATATCATCACCCTCCCCTCCTGCAACATGTTCCTCATGGGCCGGAAGGACAGGCAGCCCATCCGCCGGGGCGTTACCCGGGTGGACGAGTTCCTGAAGGCCGGGGCCAACGTGGCGGTGGCCTCCGACAACGTGCGGGACCCCTACCGCCCCTTCGGCAACGGCGACCTGCTGGAGGAGGCCCTCTTCGCCGCCCAGGTGCTGCAGTACGGCACGGCGGACCAGCTGGACGAAGTCATGCGGATGATCACCACCCGCCCCGCCCGCAATACCATGATCCCGGACTACGGCCTGGCCCAGGGCTGCCGGGCCGACCTGGTGATCCTGGACGCCCCCACCGCCAAGGAGGCCATCATTAGCCAGTCGGAGCGGCTCTATGTGCTCAAGGGCGGCAGGATCGTGGTGAAGGACGGCAGGATCCTGTAAAAAACGAGTAAAAACGTGCCCCCGGACAATAGCTGGGTGTCCATAAGACAGTGAATCCTCCGTATGTTGCAATCATACGGAGGATTGTTTTCTACACATGATTCAAACTTGCCGACGGCGAACGGTTGGTCAAAACCGTTTGCGAACGGCAAGTCCACAGGGAATAGCCGCTGTAACGGCGCAAGGGGATGCAGCCACCTTGTGGTCATGTCGTGACGCAACATTCTCAGTCATGCAATTTTTTCTGCTGACGGAGAATGAAGCAACCCAGGACGCACGCTGCTCCCGGTAGGAGAGTATAGAAGTGCGCCCTTTCGTTCCTAAAGGGTTTTCAACAGCCTGACAAACTGAAATTTGTTATTCTGTCTTATAAATCTGATGAGACTGCCAAATGGTTACTTTTTTGCCGTCTATTTCGATGGTCTTTCCTTTTTCTGCCCCATCAATACGGACTTTTATATCGATTATTTCTCCATTCTGAATTGCCTCAAGAAGGCTGTCGTCAGCTTGTTCAGCTTCGCCTGCAAACTTCAGCACGCTTGTGGCTAAATAAAAGGTTTTTCCGTTATCTTCAATTACCGCCAACGGCCCAACATACTCTCCAACCTGAACATATCCGGTTAATACGCCATCAATATCCTTCACCTTATTTGAGCATGCAGCAAGTGTCACAACCATAAGTACTGCAAGCACCATAGCAATCATTCTTTTCATTATACACCCCTCCATCAAATTATAATTTACCTTACTCTTTTGCTGAATAAAGTATATTAGTAAAATATGAAAAAGTCTACCAGCCACACAGGAAAACGCCCGAAGAAGTTTAGGATTCTTCGGGCGTACTCAATACTGTTTTACGGACACCGTCTTATTGTCCGGGGGCACGTTTGCTGCAATTCAGGAGGAAGCGGCGCTCTTGCGGCGGTAGTGGACCAAGAGCAGCAGCGTGACAGCGACCACCGCCGCCACCAGGACGCCCGCGAGGACCATGGGCCGCGCCAGAAGGGAGGGGGCGGGGATGTCAGCGGGATCGGCGGCGGGTATCAGGTCGTAGTGGATTTCGGTCACCGGCAGGTCGGTCTCGGTGGGCTCCGAGATGCAGATCCAGAAATCCCGATTGCCCATGTAGTAGGCACAGTGTCCCCAGAGCCTGCCGTCCGGGCCGGGATAGAGCAGATCGAAGTCCGGGTGTTCCATATAGTCGGGATCCAGAGTCAACTCGTAGGAGTCAGCCGATCCGGGGAAGGCCCAGGCCAGAACCGTTCCCTCGGCGGGCAGGCCCTCCAGAGGTCCGTCCTGATAGGGCCGCAGCTCACCGGCGTGCTCCTCCTGAAAGGACTGGCTGTCGTATTGGACCACCAGGCTGTCCATGGCGATCCAGCTGGTGGAGGAGTCATGGCCGTAGGCGTTCCGGACCCCGCCGTCCCCGTCCCGGGCGTACTCCACCAGCGCCCAGGCGGGGGACTCCCCAGGGTAGACGAAGGAGACCTGGAGCACGGCGCCGTTGGGCAGACGGTCCGCGGCGGCGGACTGACCGGGGGTGCGGAAGAGCTCCACATATCCCTCCGGGCCGTTGAGGATGTAGGAGCGGTTTATATAGGCGCATTCGTCGGAGTGGGCGGCGTAGAAATCATCCTCCGGCTCCCAGATCACGTCGGCCAGGGCGGGGACGGACAGCCCCAGGACGAGGGGCAGGGCGAGAAGCAGTGTGAAAAGTCGTTTCATGGCAGGTTCCTTCCTTTCATCCGAATATGCTCAGGAGCAGCCGGCCCGTCCCGTAGGAGAACAGGTTGGCCAGCAGGGAAAAGCGCCAGGGATGGAGGAAATCCCTCCCGCCGCAGCGGGCATAGCACAGCGCCTCGGTCAGGATCGCGGCCCCCTCCAGCGGAAGCTGGACGGCCATCCGGGGGAGGGCGCTCCGCTGAGAGAGCAAAAAGTAGAAAAAAACCACCGCCGGGTTGGTGAGCAGATTGACCAGCGCCACCAGCAGCAGCGGGCGGCCCCGCACCCCGGAGAGGAGGGCGAAGGTCAGCTCCAGCACCAAAGTGAGCCCCAGGGACAGGGCCAGGGCGGTAAAGATGGGGGGAGTCATGACGCCGCCTCCCTCAGTCCGGGCAGGAGGAGGACAAAAGAGAGCACACAGGCGGCGGCCCCGGCCCGGGGCGTCAGGGACAGGGCCCCGCTTCCCAGACAGACCGGCAGGAAGCCCAGGAAGAGCCCGAAGGTGAGCAGGCCGAAGGAGAAGCCCTTGGCCCCGGGCAGCAGCCGGGCCGCTGCCCACAGGGTGAGGGGCATGGTCATGTTGAAGAGAAAGACCGCAGCCAGTCCCAGTGCCGGCCGGTCCCCCAGGCAGAAGCAGACCGCCGCCCCCGCCAGGGAGAAAAGGGCGGTCTTTTGCACGCCCAGCCGGTCGGCCAGCACTCCGCCTGCCGCCTTCCCCGCCGCCAGGGCGGGGACCAGCAGCACCGGCCAGAGCCCCACGTCCCGCCAGGGGAAGGAAACTGCCATGCCCACACAGGAGCGGAGAACCACCACCAGCAGCAGGGCCGCCAGGGGGAGGAGCCGCTTTCGTGAGGGCAGGGAGAAGGGGGCGCAGCGGGGTCCGTCGAAGAAGAGCCGCCGCCGGAGCAGGACCAGCGCCGCCCCCGCCCCGGCGCAGAGGAGTGGGGGGAGAAGAAGGTCGAGCTGCCCTCCCCTGCCCCACAGGCCACCCAGCCAGAGTCCCACCGCGCCGGGAGAGACGAAGGGCCCCAGGGCGGCGCAGCGGCGCCCGGCGCCGTTGAGCACCTCCAGCCCGCCGCCCACGTGAAAGAGGGCGTTGCCCACCCCGGCCAGGACGGCGGCGCCCATGGCGGGCATGGGGAGATAGGCCAGTGCCGTCAGGCAGCAGCCCAGCCCTGCCAGCGCGCCGCTGCGGTCCAGCCGGTCGGCCAGCAGGCCAATGGGCATCTGCAGGGCGAAGGCGCAGAAGTTATAGACCAGCAGGAGGCTCACCCGGTCCCCGGCGGGGAGCAGAACGCGGAAGGCCAGAAAGGCGCAGGAAAAGTCCACCAGACAGTGGGCCAGGGCGTAGGCCCCGGTCATGGCGCGCGGCTTCAAAGGCGCTCCCCCCTCTTATATGTCGTATTGTCCCATTAGACGGATAGAGACGGAAAAAGTTCCCTCCGGCGGCAAAAAGGGACAAAAAGGTCCCGCATACCGGGGCGGTATGCGGGACCTGTCCGGCCGGATCAGGGCCGGTTCTTGCGGAGCAGGCGGATGTCCTCCCCGTAGAAGGGAAGCACCCGGTATTCCCCCTCCAGCCGGGAGGCGATCTGCCCGGCATAGCGGCGGCGCACCTCGTCCATGGACAGGTTGGAGGAGATGACGGTGCGGCGCATCGCGGTGAGGCGGGTGTTCACCAGAGTGTAGAGGGCGGACTGGACGAAGGGGGTGGTCATCTCGCTGCCCAGGTCGTCCAGAATGAGCAGGTCGCAGTTCAGGTAGCGGCGGGTCTCGTCCCGGGCGTCCCGCACGTCCAGCTCGTCCCGGGAGAACTTCTGTTCCTCGAACTTGGCAAAGATGTTCACCGCCGTGTCGTACACCACAGAGTACCCCCGCTCCAGCACGGTACGGGCGATGCAGGCCGAGAGGAAGGTCTTGCCCAGGCCGGGAGCGCCGGTGAGGAACAGGTTGCGGTAGACAAAGTTGGGGAAGCGGCTGGCATAGCTGTAGCACACGTCCCGGATGAACTCCATCCGCTCCCGGGGGGACTCGGTCTCCCCCGGCCAGGGGCGGTCGCTGTAGTAGTCCAGGGAGAAGGAGTCGAAGGACTGTTCCCCCAGATCCAGCAGCTTGGAAAGGTCCTTGATCTGCTCCTGAGCGCACAGCCGCTGGAGACACTCGCACATCCGGGCCCCCACCCAGCCGCTGTCCCCGCATTTGGAGCAGGCGGGGGTATCGTCCAGGGCGTCGGCACTGTAGCCGTTCTGGAGCAGGAGCTCCCGCCGCTGGGCCTGGAGGGCCTGGTTATTGCGCTTTACGTCCTCGATGGCGGGGCCGGAGTCCGCGCCGCTGCGCAGCGAGGCGGCCACGATGTCCAGATAGGTGCGGCTGAGGGCCCGGTCGATGCGGGCAAGCTGGGGCAGGCGGCGGTAGAGCTCCTGCCGGCGGCGGTCAAAGTCGGCCTCCCGCCGGGAGCGCTGCTCTGCCAGTCGCTGGGTGGCCCGGCGGACCACATTGGGATCATATGCCATGGACTATATACCTCCCTTCCCCGGGGCATCCTGCTGCTGGCGGAGGTACTCCCGCATCCGCTCCAGGTCCTCCCGCACCCGGCGGTCGGCCTCGCCGGCGGGGGCGGGGCGGGCCGCCGCGGAGGGGCGGACGGGAGCCGAATCTCCGGACTGGATGGCAGCCACGGTGTGCAGCCCCTTCCGGTGCCAGCTTTTCAGGATGGAATTCATATAGGGCCAGTTCATGGACTGCTTCTGGAGCACGGTGCGCTCGTAGGCCAGGCGGATGGCGGCGTCCTCGAAGCCCATCTCCACCCAGGAGGCAATGTATTTGCGCTCCTGCTCCACCGGCTGCCGGCCCTGGATGCCCAGCAGGGGCAGAATGGCGCCGGTGCGGGTGCGCAGCTCGGCGAGCTTGCGCAGGTGGGCCTCGGCGGCCTCGGGGGTGTCCACCCCCAGGCGGTGCCAGACAAAGCCCTCCTTCTGGATCTGGGAGAGGCGGGGTTTGCGGCCCGCGCCGTATTTCCGCTCCATCTCCTCCACGCAGTAGCTCACCAGCAGCATGATGACCTCTGCCGGAAGGGAGAGATAGTCATAGAGCGTGTAGAGCATCTTCAGGTCGGAGGTGGACAGGATCTTGCCCAGGCGGCGCTGGACCTCCCCCACCAGGGCGGGGAAGGAGGAGGAAGCATCCTCCAGCTCCCGGGTCAGGTCGGCGGCGGTGTACTCGGGCGGGGCGTCGGGCTCCGGCGGGGCGGGAGGGGGCGCTGCCGCCTGGTCCCGACCGGCCAGCCCCAGCTCCACCAGGACGGAAAAGGCGGCGGACACCCGGTCCGGGTCCCATTTGAGGGTGTGGGCGGCGGCCCGGGGCTCCAGCACGCCCCCCTTCCGCAGCAGGAAGAGATAGAGCAGGGCGGCGTCCCCATTGCCGGAGGCCATCAGGCGGTCCGCCGTGTCGGCGGAGAGGGACAGGATGCTGCCGGGATAGAGCAGTTTTCCGGCCATGGGATACACCTCCTTCGGATGGACCGACGCGGAATCTCGGTCAGTATGTATCATCATACCACGAAACCGGGGTTGGGAAAAGGATGCGGGAGGGAAAAATTCATAAGATGGCTATTTTTCTTTCCCTGGGTGTGTGATATACTATTGACAAGTCTGAACACAGGCCGGAACGCCGGGCTTGCCGGCGTTTTATAGGTTGACATAAAAAGAAAGGCGGGAGAGCTCAGATGAGGAACCGGATCACAGTGACCATTGCGGGACAGGAGTACACGCTGGTGGCGATGGAGGATGAGAGCTACGTCCGCAAGGTAGCCGAGCACGTGGACCGGAAGGTGCGGGAGGTCCGGGAGGGCGAGAAGTTTTCCCTGATCAACAGCGCCATGCTGGCCGCGCTGAACATTGCCGACGAGTACTACAAGGAACAGGAGACTTCGGAGAATCTGCGCCGCCAGCTCAAGGAGTATCTGGAGGAGGCCACCAAGCTGAAGATGGAGCTTTCGGAGGCCAAACGGGAGATCTTCAAGCTGCAGAACAAGAAATAAGAGCACGGCCCCGCGGAGGAGTCGTGCTTTGGGAGGAACTATGCTGGAACTGCTGTCACCCGCCGGCTCCATGGAGGCGGTGCGCGCCGCCGTGCAGAACGGCGCCGACGCCGTCTACATGGGGTACGGAGACTTCAACGCCCGCCGCAACGCGAAAAACTTCACCGAGGAGGAGTTTGCGGCGGCGGTTTCTTACTGTCATCTCCGGGGATGCAGGGTCTATCTGACCCTCAACACCCTGCTCACCGACCGGGAGCTGGTCCGGGCTGCCGAGACCGCGGCCCGGGCCGGCGCGCTGGGGGTGGACGCGGTGCTGGTGCAGGACCTGGGGGTGCTGCGCATGGTGCGCCAGGTCTCCCCCGACCTGCCGGTCCACGCCTCCACCCAGATGACGGTTCACAATCTGGACGGCGTGAAGCAGATGGCCGACTTCGGCATGACCCGGGCGGTGCTGTCCCGGGAGCTGTCCCGGGACGCCATCGCCTATATCTGCGAGCGCTCCCCCATCGAGATCGAGGTGTTCGCCCACGGGGCCCTGTGCATGTGCTACTCGGGCCAGTGCTTCCTCTCGTCGGTGATCGGCGGGCGCAGCGGCAACCGGGGCCTGTGCGCCCAGCCCTGCCGCCTGAGATACGGCTGGAATGGCCGGGCCGACGGCAATCCCCTCTCACTGAAGGACATGTCCCTGGCCAGCCATCTGCGGGAGCTGCGGAAGATGGGCGTGGCCTGCGTCAAGCTGGAGGGGCGGATGAAGCGCAGCGAATATGTGGCCGTGGTCACCAGGATTTACGCCGACGCCATCCGGGAGGGCCGGGAGCCCACTGAGGAGGAGCTGCGGCAGCTGGCCGGGGCCTTCTCCCGCCAGGGCTTTACCCAGGGCTACTACCTGGACCGGAAGGGGCCGGACATGTTCGGCGTCCGGGAGGAGGAAAAAGAGCCCCGGGAGCTCTTTGCCCGGGCCAGAGAGACCTATGAGGACGGGGAGCGCCAGCGGGTGCCCATCACCTTCTACGCCATGCTCCGCTCCGGAGAGGCGGCCCAGGTGGGGGTGAAGGATGACCGGGAGAACGTGGTCACCGTCCGGGGCCCGGTGCCCGAGGCGGCCCGCACCAAGCCCCTCACCCCCGAGGGGGTGGAGAAGCAGCTCTCCCGCACCGGCGGCACCCCCTACCGCTGCGAGGCGGTCCGCTCCATGGTGGAGGAAGGACTCTCCCTCCCTGCCGCTGCCCTCAACGCCATGCGCCGCCAGGCGCTGGAGGAACTTTCCGCCCGGCGCACTGCCCCGCCGCCGCGGCGGACCGGGGAATACCGCCCCGGCGTGCGCTATGAGAACCGGCGGGAGGCGCCGGAGCTCACCATTTCGGTGAGCCGGGCCGGGCAGGTCACCCCCGAGCTGCTGGCCCTGGACCCGGCGCTGGTCTATGTGCCCCTGGAGGAGCTTGCCGCCCATCCGGAGCTCACGGAGCTGGGGGGACGGCTGGCCGTCACCCTGCCCCGGGTGGCCTGGGACCGGGAGTGGGAGACCATGACCGGTCAGCTGCGCCGGGTGCGGGAGATGGGGATCACCGACGCCCTGGTGGGCAACCTGGGCATGCTGAAGCTGGCCCGGGAGATGGAATTTGCCCTCCGGGGGGACTTCGGGCTGGAGATCTACAACTCCCAGGCCATGAAGGAGCTGCGCCACATGGGACTGAAGTCGGCGGCGGTGTCCTTCGAGCTCAAGCTGGCCCAGATCCGGGACCTCTCCAAGGCGGTGGACGCCGAGGTCATCACCTACGGCCGCCTGCCCCTGATGATCATGGAAAACTGCATCATCCGCAACCGCACCGGCGGCAAGTGCCAAAAGGCCTGCCAGGGCGGGGAGAACCTGCTCACCGACCGGAAGGGAGCCCGTTTCCCTGTGGTGCGCGCCTACGGCTGCCGCAACGAGATCCTGAATTCCCTGCCCCTGTGGCTGGCCGATAAGCAGGAGGATGTCCGCCGCGCCGGCGCATGGGCCCAGCGGCTGGTGTTTACCCTGGAATCCCCGGCGGAGTGCGTCCGGATCGCCCGGTGCTACCGGGGACTGGAGCGCTGGACGCCGGCGGAGTATACCAGAGGACTTTACTACCGGGGCGTGGAATAGCCCCGGCGTACTCTCGCGTATTGAGAGTATCATTACAATACAATGACTGCAAGGAGCATATGATGAAGCTGAAGATCAGACCCGTGTCCCCCAGGATCGGGACCGACATCCCCTTTCCCTTTTACGCCAGCGCCGGCGCGGCGGCCATGGACCTGTGCGCCTGCGTGGACGAGGCGGTGACCATCGCCCCGCAGCAGATCGTCAGCCTGCCCACGGGCATCGCCATTGCCCTGCCCTCGGCGGAGTATGTGGCGCTGGTGTTCGCCCGTTCCGGCCTGGGCATCAAGCACGGCGTGGCCCTGGCCAACGGCGTGGGTGTTATCGACAGCGACTACCGGGGCGAGATCCGGGTGGGGCTGGTAAACCAGTCCCAGACCCCCTACACCGTGCAGCCCGGCGACCGCATCGCCCAGCTGGCGGTGATGCCGGTGGTGCAGGCCGAGCTGGAGATCACCGATACCCTGGACGAGACCCAGCGGGGAGCCGGCGGCTTCGGCTCCACCGGAAAATAACACGACAGGCAAAAGGAGCTTTATGAGTATGGATATCATTCTTGCCTCCCACTCTCCCCGGCGGAGGGAGCTTTTGGAGCGCATGGGCGTGGAGCGGTTTGAGGTCTGCTCCCCCGACGTGGACGAGAACATCGGGGACTATCCCCCGGCCGAGTTGGTGAGCCGGCTCTCCCGGCGGAAGGCGGAGGCGGTGGCTGCCCAGCGGGAGGGCGGCGTGATCATCGCCGCCGACACCGTGGTGGCCCTGGACGGCGCGGTGCTGGGCAAGCCCGCCGACGAGCTGGAGGCCTTCAAGATGCTCTCCACCCTCTCGGGCGGCCGCCATCAGGTGTACACCGGCGTCACCGTGCTGGCGGGGGACGAGAAGCACACCGAGTACGAGGTCACCGACGTGACCTTCCGGGAGCTCTCCGAGCAGGAGATCGAGGACTACATCCGCACCGGCGAGCCCATGGACAAGGCCGGGGCCTACGGCATCCAGGGCTATGGCGCGCTGTTCATCGAGGGCATCCAGGGAGATTACTACAACGTGATGGGCCTGCCGGTGTGCCGGCTGGGCCGGATGCTGGAGCGGGTGGGCGTCAACTGTATGCGCCTGGCCGCCGGACGGGACTGAGCGGCCGGCCGGGAGAGGGACCATGAAAGATTTTTTCCGCAACAACGGCCTTTTGATCCTGATCATTGCCGTGCTCCTCACCCTGATCGTGGCAATTACCTCAGCCCTGATGGGAGGGATAGCCGATCCGCTGTCCAATCTGGCGGGCATCGTGACTACACCCTTCCGAAACGGCGCCAACCGTGTGGTCACCTGGATGGAGGAGCAGTACCAGGGGATCTTCCGCCGGGATGAGCTCCAGGCGGAATACGAGGCCCTCAAGAAGAAATACGCCGAGCTGGAGGGGGAGCTGCGGGAGGCCCAGCAGGCCAACGACGAGAATGCCCGCCTGCGCAACCTCCTGGGACTGAGGGAAAAGCGGCGTGACCTGGAGCTGGAGTCAGCCACCGTCACCGCCCACGGCGCCTCCAACTGGGACTCCACCCTCACCATCAGCAAGGGCAGCTCCGCCGGCGTGGAGGCCGGGGACTGCGTGGTGGATGAGTACGGCAATCTGGTGGGAGTTATCCGGGAGGTGGGCCTGAACTGGTCCTCCCTCATCACGGTGGTGGACTCCGACCTGGAGATGGGCGGACTCATCGCCCGTACCGACGGCGCCGCCATCCTGGAGGGAGATTTCGCCCTGATGGGCCAGGGGAAGCTGAAGCTCTCCTTCCTGCCCGAGAACAGCGAGCTGATGGCGGGGGACCAGGTGCTGACCTCCGGCCTGAGCGGCCTGTATCCCTCCGGTCTGGTGGCGGGCCACATCGAGGAGGTCCTCACCGAGGCGTCGGGCATGACCCGGTACGCCGTGGTGATCCCCGAGACCGACCTTGGCAGCCTGAAGCAGGTCTTCGTCATCAAGAGCTTTGACATCGTGGAGTAGCCGCGGGAGGGACATCAGCTTTGACACGACATGATTTTCTGGTCAAATGGGGCGTGTATGCCCTGGCTCTCCTGCCGGTTTGGCTGCTGGAGACTTACGTGTTCGCCCGGCTGCCCCTTTTCGGCGTGCGGCCCATGCTGCTGCCCCTGGCGGTGGCGGCAGTGGCCGTGCTGGAGGGCGCTGCCGCCGGCGCGGGCTTTGGCCTGGGGGTGGGCGCTCTGGCGGTGGCCTGCGGCGGCGCAGAGGCGTGGCAGATACTGGTCATGATGGCGGCGGGACTGGGCACCGGCCTGCTCTCCCAGTATCTGCTGCGGCAGGACCTGCTGGGCTGCCTGCTCTGCTCGGCCCTGAACCTGGCCGCCGTGGACGGCGTGCGCATCGGGCTGCGGCTGCTGGCGGGGAGCGCCGGGCTGGAGCCCATGCTCCGCCTGGCGGGGGCAGAGCTTCTCTGCTCCCTGCCCTTCGTGATCCCGGTGTACGGCATCTTTCTGTGGGTGTTCCGCCGGGTGCCCAAGAGCACGCATTTTTAGAAGCTGTTCCGATAGGCCGCAAAGACGCGTGCTGAAGGCTATTGGTACAGCTTCTGAGCACTCCCTCACCGGAAAGGGTAATTATATGGACAGTAAACAATTCCATCTGCGGGTCCACGGCGTCATCGCACTGATGGCGGCGCTGTTCCTGCTGTTTTTCGCGGTGCTCTACGACCTGCAGGTGGTCAACGGCGGGGACTACCGGGCCCGTTCCACCCGCAGCATCACCAACAAGGAGACGGTGGAGGCCGTCCGGGGCCAGATCCTGGACAGCAGCGGGCGGGTGCTGGTGTCCAACCGGGCCACCTACCAGGTGACGCTGGACCTGTCCGCTATGGGCGGGGAGGAAGAGCGCAACGCCATCCTGACTGAGCTGCTGGAGATCTGCCGGGAGAATGACGTCAGCTGGACCGACACGCTTCCGGTCTCCGGGACTGTCCCCTTCGTCTACACCATGAATACCGCCTCCGGCACCGCCCGCAGGGCCTTCCTCAGGCTGATGGAGACCTTTGGTTCGGGCAGCGAGAGCTGGAAGAGCGCCGCGGCCTCCGGCGTGGCCCTGGCCAACGCCTGGGAGGAGTACAGCGCGGCCCTCAGCGCCGCCGATGAGGCCGGAGAGGACGGCGAAGCGCCGGAGCCCGCTCCCGACAAGCCCGGGAACGGGATCGTGTCGGCTTCTTCCCTGATGGCCAAAATGGAGGATTATTTTAAAGTGGATCCCGCCCTCTCCGATGAGGAGGCCCGGGATCTGGTGGGAGTGCTCTACGAGCTGAACCTGCGCTCCAAGAACGCCACCACCGCCGCCTATGTCTTTGCCCGGGACGTGGATATCCGCTTCATCACCGCGGTGAAGGAGCAGGGGCTCAAGGGCGTGAAGATCCAGGCCACTACGGTGCGGGAATATGAGACCGGCTATGCCGCCCACATCCTGGGCCGGGTGGGGGCCATCTACGCCGAGGAGTGGCAGAACTACAAGAACGAGGGCTACAGCATGGACGATACCGTGGGCAAGGACGGGATCGAGAGGGCTTTTGAGTCCTACCTGCGGGGCACCGACGGTGTAAAGATCATCGAGGCCAATTCCAGCGGAAAGGTGGTCAGCGAGACCTGGGATACCGACGAGACCACCGGCGAGAGCCTGGAGCCCAAGCCCGGCAATCATGTGGTCACCACCCTGGACATCCGCCTGCAGGAGGCGCTGGAGCGCTCCCTGGCCAGCCGGGTGCCCGGCCTGACGGACCAGGTGAAGGGCGCCGCCGGCGTGGTGGTGGACATGAAGGGCGGCGTGAAGGCCATGGCCTCCTATCCCACCTTTGACCTGGAGCGGCTCTACAGCGACACGCAGTACTATAATTCGGTGCTGGACGATCCGCTGACGCCCCTGTATAACCGGGCCCTTCAGGGCCTGTACTCCCCCGGCTCCACCTTCAAGATGATCACCGGCGTGGCCGCCCTTCAGGAGGGCAAGACCACCGCCTATGAGAAGATCCTGGACACCGGGCGCTTCCAGTATCCCAAGGGGGAGAAATATCCCTACGGCGACTATCATCCCGCCTGCTGGAAGTACCTCCAGTACGGGGGGACCCACGGGTGGGAGGACATGGGCCACGCCCTGGAGGACTCCTGCAATATCTTCTTCTACACCCTGGGCGACCGGCTGGGCATCGACCTCATCAACAAATATGCCGCCATGTTCGGCCTGGGCAAGGAGACCGGCATCGAGCTCAAGGAGGAGACCGGCTATGTGGCCAGTCCTGAGACCAGCGAAAAACTGGGCCAGACCTGGTACGGCGGCAACCTGCTCTCGGCCTCCATCGGCCAGGGAAACACCCTCTGCTCCCCCCTGCAGCTGGCCAATTATATCGCCACGCTGGTCAACGGCGGCGACCACTATCCTGCCCATCTGCTCCAGTCGGTGAAGAGCAACGATTTCTCCCAGGTGGTGCTGGAGAACGACCCGGAGCCCCTGGATACCATCAACATCAGCCAGGAGAATCTGGAGGCCGTGAAGAAGGGCATGTACCTGATGGCCAATGAGGGCAGCGTCAGAAATTACTTCAAGGACCTGCCCGTCACCGTGGGTGCCAAGACCGGCACGGCCCAGGTGGGCTCGGCCACCGCTGAGGCCAACGCCGTGTTCGTCTGCTTCGCCCCCTATGACGACCCGGAGATTGCCGTTGCGCTGGTGGCCGAGCGGGGCGGCTCGGGTACCGAGCTGGCCGCCGTGGCCGCCGACGTCCTCTCCGCCTATTTCAGCCAGGAGAACACGGCGGAGGCCGTCCCCGCGGAGGGGACCCTGCTCCGCTGATCACACGTAAGAACAGGATGAGATGTATGACAGACCCGTATACCTTTGACCCAACGGATCCCGTGTATAAAACGCCCTACGGCGCCGTGCCCTCCGGGACGGTGGTGACCTTTACCGTGCGGCCCTTACGCTCCAGCGGATTTTCCCGGGCATTGCTCTCCGCCCGGTTTGAGAGCGACGGGGACCGGACGGTGGAGCGCGTTCTCCCCTGGTCCGGACTGGACGGGGAGCGGGATCTCTTTTCCGGCACGCTGGACACCGGGGACTATGTGGGCCTGGTCTGGTACACCCTGCGCATGGAGGGGTTGGACGGCCGGACCGCCCAGCTGGGAGAATATCAGCTCACGGTCTACGACGGCAGTGAGGAAGTGCCCGGCTGGTTCGGCGAGGGCGTATCCTATCAGATCTTCCCCGACCGGTTCCGCCGCCGCGCCATCCCCGACCCCACCGGTATGGTGGGGGGACGGAGGGTCCACACCGGCTGGCGGGAGGAGCCTGACTACCTGCCCGACGAGAAGGGCGAGATCCGCAACCGGGATTTTTTCGGCGGCAGCCTGGCTGGCGTAGCCGAGAAGCTGCCCTACCTCCGGGGCCTGGGGGTGGAGACCATCTATTTCTGCCCCATCTTCGAGGGGCCGGAGAACCACCGCTACGGCACCGGCAACTACGAGAAGATCGACCCCATGCTGGGCAGCGAGGAGGACTTCCGCACCCTGTGTGAGCAGGCCCATGACCTGGGGATGCGGGTAGTGCTGGACGGCGTGTTCAACCACACCGCCTTTGTCAGCCGCTATTTCAACGGAGACGGCTCCTATCCGTCTCCCGTGCCCGGCGCGGCGCAGTCGGAGGACAGCCCCTACCGGAACTGGTTCCACTTCAGCCGCTGGCCCGATCAATACGACTCCTGGTGGGGCATCTACTCCCTGCCCGCCGTCAACGAGAGTGACGAGAGCTATGTGGATTACATCATCCGGGGGGAGAACAGCATTGTCCGCCGGTGGCTGCGGGCGGGAGCCGATGGGTGGCGGCTGGATGTGGCAGACGAGCTGCCCGACGCCTTTGTCCACGCCGTGCACCAGGCGGTGCGGGAGACCAGGCCAGACGGCGTGGTCATCGGAGAGGTGTGGGAGGACGGCTCCACCAAGATCGCCTACGGCGTGCGCCGCAAGCACATTCTGGGCGGACACTGCGACGGCCTGATGAACTACCCCCTGCGCAGCGCCCTCATCGACTATCTGCTGGGGGGCGACGCCCGGCAGTTCAGGGACGGGATGGAGCGCCTGCGGGCCAACTACCCCCGCTTTGCCTTCTACTCCGCCATGAACGCCCTGGGCACCCACGACACCGTCCGCATCCTTACTCTGCTGGGGATGGGCTCGGCCTGTACCGGAGAAACCCGCCAGTGGCGGGCGGAGCACCGGATGACGGCGGAACAGTACCAGCGGGGCAAAGAGCTGCTGAAGGTGGGTGCCCTGCTGCTCTTCGCCTTCCCCGGTTCCCCCACGGTGTACTACGGAGACGAGGCGGGCATGGAGGGCTTTGAGGACCCCTTTAACCGCCGTACCTTCCCCTGGGGGGAGGAGGACCGGGAGCTGACGGCGTGGTTCACCGCCCTGGGCAAGGCCCGGAACACCCGCCCTGCCCTGCGCAGGGGCGATATCCGCTATGTGGCGGCGGAGGGCCATGTGCTGGCCTTCCGGCGGACCTGGGAGGGCGAGACGGTACTGGCGGCGGCCAATGTGGGTGAGGAGCCGGAGACCCTGCCTCTGACCCGTCCGGCCCGGGACATCCTTACCGGGAAAATATTCCCCGCCCCCGGCGCCCGGCATATGGAGGCGGTACTGCCTCCCCGCAGCGCCCTTCTTCTGGTACCATTGAAATACAAAGGGTAATATAATTCTATAACTATAACAAAAAGGAGCGCGGTTGCGCCATGTTTGGTCCCATCTGATCCGTTTGAACTGTTTTGATCGCACGTCCGCCCCATTGGGGGCGGGCGCTGCTATGCTGCTTTCAAACGGAGATCCATATGGAGGTATGATGATGGGAACCAACCGGCGCAATATTGCGCTTCTTTTTGCTGCCGCTTTTTTGCAGGGCATGGTCTTTTACAGCCCGGTGGCCACCCTGTACCGCTTTTCCTGCGGGCTGAGCCTCACAGAGGTGGGGCTGATCGAATCGGTCTCTCTGGGGACCATGCTGGCCCTGGAGCTGCCCTGGGGCCGGTGGGCCGACGCCCTGGGCCACCGGAGGACCATCGTACTGTGTTCTTTCCTGTTTGCACTGTCCAAAGTGGTGTTCTGGCGGGCGGAGACCTTTGCCGGCTTCCTGGCGGAGCGGCTGCTGCTGGCAGTCTGCCTGTCCGGCCTGTCGGGATGCGACTCCGCCTTTCTTTTCCTCTGCTGCCGGGGAGAGGAGCACCGCCGTGTGTTTGCCCGGTGGGAGGCGGTACAGACCGCCGGGATGCTCTTTTCGGCCCTGTGCTGGCCCCTGATGGGGGGAGACTACCGCCGCTCGGCCGCCCTGACGGTCCTGAGCTATACCGCCGCCGCCCTCCTCACCCTGGCGCTGCGGGAGCCGGAGGGGGAGCGGGCGGAGGAGCAGCGGCGGGATCCCTCCCCTGCCCCGGCGGCGCTTTTGCGGGGGACGGCGCCCCTGATCCCCTTTCTGCTGGCCTTCTGCCTGTTCGACCAGACCTGCCAGATGGGGGTGGTCTTTCTCAGCCAGCTCCAGTACCGGCGGGCGGGTATCCCGGAGGAGGCCTTCGGGGCCCTCTCCGCGGTGGTGACGGCAGCGGGACTCACCGGCGGACTGGCCTACCGCCTCACCCGGCGGCGGAGCCCGGAGGAGTGCTGTGCCGCCCTGACGGCGGCGGGGTGCGGGGCCTGCCTGCTGCTGCGGGGTACCGCACGGCCCTGGACGGCCGGGGCGGCGGTGGCGCTTCTGCAGGGACTGCGCTCCTGTGCGGCCCCGCTGGCCCTGTCGGTGCAGAACGAGCGGGCGGCCCCCGGCGGCCGGGCAGCCCGGCTCTCCTGCAATTCCATGGTGGTGGACCTGGGGGCCATGGCACTCCAGCCCGCCTTCGGCGCCGCGGGGGACCGGGGGGTGGAGCAGGGCTTTCTGCTGGGCGCGGCCTGCTGCGCGGGAGCGGCCCTCTTCTTTCTGTGGGAAAGCCGCCGGTCACGGCGGACACGAAAGGATTAAATTGGATTTTTTGCCCCTTCTCTTGTATATTCTTTTGATATTTGCTATAATAAAGGGTAATTTTCATCTTGCCTTTTGGGAGAGGGGGGCGAAGCCAATGAAATATCAGCAGTGGAACCGCCCCGCGGCAGAGCCCGGGGGCCAGGCGGCGCTGACGGCGGCGGGGATCGCCCCCCTGCCGGCGCTGGTGCTGGCCGCCCGGGGGATCGATACGCCGGAGCAGGCCCGCCGGTTCCTCTCCAACGGGCCCGGGCTGCTGGAGGATCCTTTTGCCCTGCTGGACATGGACAAGGCGGTGGCCCGGATCACCCGGGCCCTGCAGTGCGGGGAGACCATGGCGGTCTACGGCGACTACGATGTGGACGGCATCACCTCCACCTGCCTGCTCACCAGTTATCTTCGCAGCCGGGGGGGCGACGTGGTCCTGTACATCCCCGACCGGATGGAGGAGGGCTACGGCGTCAGCCGGGGGGCCATCGACCTTCTGCACGCCCAGGGCGTCACTCTGATCATCACAGTGGACTGCGGCATCACCGCCGTGGAGGAGACCGGGTATGCCGCTGCTCTGGGGATGGATATGGTCATCACCGACCATCACGAGTGCAAGGAGGCCATTCCCGACGCGGTGGCGGTGGTGGATCCCCACCGGCCCGACTGTCCCTATCCCTTCAAGGGTCTGGCCGGGGTGGGAGTGGCCCTCAAGCTGGTACTGGCCCTGGGGGGGCCGGAAAAACGGGACGGGCTGCTGCGGGAATACGCTGACCTGGCCGCCATCGGCACGGTGGCCGACGTGATGCCCCTCACCGGGGAGAA
Source organism: Pseudoflavonifractor sp. HCP28S3_F10 (assembly GCF_052065415.1). NCBI lineage: Bacteria > Bacillati > Bacillota > Clostridia > Eubacteriales > Oscillospiraceae > Pseudoflavonifractor > Pseudoflavonifractor sp. HCP28S3_F10. Next base: position 62,508 of record NZ_JBQHUB010000004.1, read on the forward strand.
CCGCTGCATCGTCCATATGGGACTCAGACAGATCCGGCATACCGGCCGTCCCGGCCTCTCCGCCCTGCTGCGGGAGGCCGGGCTGGCTGAGAAGCCCCTCACCTCCATGAACATCGGCTACACCCTGGCCCCCCGGCTCAATGCCTCGGGCCGGATGGGCTGTGCCCAGGTGGCGGCCGAGCTGCTCCTCACCGGGGACAGCGTCCGGGGGGAGGAGCTGGCCAAGGCCCTGTGCAGCCTGAACCGGGAGCGGCAGGCCATCGAGGCGGATATCTTTGCCGAGAGCGTGGCCCTGTGCGAGGCCATGCCGGCAGAGGAGCGCAGCGCCCTGGTCCTCTCGGGCGAGGGATGGCACCAGGGCGTGGTGGGCATCGTGGCTTCCCGCCTGGCGGAAAAGTACTCCTGCCCGGCCTTTATGATCTGCCTTCAGGACGGGCATGGAAAGGGCTCCTGCCGGTCCTTTGGAGGATTCAACCTTTTTGCCGCCCTGGAGCAGTGCTCCGATCTGCTGGAGGGCTTCGGCGGTCACGAGCTGGCTGCCGGCTTTACCATCGCCCGGGAGCAGATCGGCCCCTTCCGGGAGCGGATGAACCGCCTGGTCCGCCAGCGTACCGGCGGGGAGGAGATGGTCTCAGAGCTGGACATCGACGCCGAGATCACCGATCCCTCGGTCCTCACCCTGGAGCAGGTGGAGGCGATGGATATTCTGGAACCTTACGGCGCCGGCAATGCCAAGCCGGTGTTTTCCATGACCGGGTGTACTGTGTCCTCCTGTACAGAGGTGGGGGGCGGCCGGCATTTGAAGCTGAAGCTGGCGGTGGGCGGCCGGGTCTTTGACGCCATCTTCTTCGCGGCCACCGCCACGGAAGCCGGCGTGTCGCCGGGGGATCGGATTGACATCGCCTTCTGCCCCCAGATCAACGAATTCCGGGGCTGGCGGTCGGTACAGCTGCAGATCACCGACCTGCGCCCCGCATTGACCCGTGCCCAGAGCGAACAGGCCCTGTATGAACGGTTTGCCCGGGGAGAGGAGCTCAGCCCACAGGAGGCGGCTTTCCTGCTGCCCAGCCGGGAGGAATTTGTGCTGCTGTGGCGCTACCTCAAGGGCCGGGCGGGCAACGAATCTGTGATGGAGGAGAGCCCACGCCGCATGACCCGGAACCTGTCCCGGGATTTCGGGCATCACGCGCCCCTCCCCCGGACCATGGTGTGCCTAGAGGTCTTTGACGAGCGGGGGCTCATTTCCCTGGAGCGCCATACCGGCTCCCTCCAGATCCAGTTCCGCACGGTGGAGGGCAAGGTGGACCTGGAGCAGTCCGCCATCCTCCGCCGGCTCCGCGCCCTGATGAGCGGCTGAGGGCCGGAGCGCAGAGAAGAGTTCAATGGAAAGTTGTGGTGAACATATGGATCCCATTTTAGAGCGCTATCAGGCGCTGGAAGATAAGATAAAAGCCTATAATCCGGGTTTGGACACCAAGCGCCTCTATGATGCGTTCTCCTATGCGGACAACGCCCACTCGGGGCAGATGCGCAAGGACGGTTCGCCCTATATCACCCATCCGCTGGCGGTGGCCGAGATCGCGGCCGATCTGGAGTTGGATACCGACTCCATCATCGCCTCCCTGCTCCATGACACGGTGGAGGACACCAGCATCACCTACGAGGATGTGGCCAAGCGCTTTGGCAAGAGCGTGGCCGACCTGGTGGACGGCGTCACCAAACTGGCCAAGGTGAAGTATGTCTCCAAGGAAGAGGAGCAGATGGAGAACCTGCGCAAGATGCTTATGGCCATGGCCAAGGACATCCGGGTCATCCTTATCAAGATCTGCGACCGGCTCCACAATATGCGTACCATGAAGTTCCAGTCCCCCAGGAAGCAGCGGGAGAAGGCCCTGGAGACCATGGAGATCTACGCCCCCATCGCCCACCGCCTGGGCATGCAGCGGATCAAGTGGGAGCTGGAGGATACCTCCCTCCAGTATCTGGACCCGGTGGGCTATAAAGAGATCTCCGACGAGCTGGAGGCCCGGGCCGCCGCCCATGAGGAGTTCATGGCCACGGTGCAGAAGAAGATCGAGAAGCGCCTGGCGGAAGAGGGCATCAAGGCCACGGTGTACGGCCGCATCAAGCACGCCTACTCCATCTACCGCAAGATGTACGCCCAGAACAAGACCATGGACGAGATCTTTGACCTCTATGCCTTCCGGGTCATTGTGGACGACCTGCCCGCGTGCTACAATGTGCTGGGCTGCATCCACGATATGTTCAAGCCGGTGCTGGGCCGCTTCAAGGATTATATCGGCACGCCCAAGCCCAATGGCTATCAGTCCCTGCACACCACGGTCATCGGCCGGGAGGGCCTGCCCTTCGAGGTGCAGATCCGCACCTGGGACATGCACCACACCGCCGAGTACGGCATTGCCGCCCACTGGAAGTACAAGCAGGGCATGGCCAATACCGAGCTGGGCAGCGAGGCCGCCTTTGAGTGGGTGCGCAAGCTGCTGGAGGCCCAGCAGGACACCGAGGCAGAGGAATTCCTCCGCTCCATGCGGGTGGACCTCTTTGCCGACGAGGTGTTCGTGTTCACCCCCAACGGCGACATCATCAACCTGCCTGCCGGTGCCACCCCCATCGACTTCGCCTATTCCATCCACTCGGCGGTGGGCAACCACATGACCGGCGCCAAGGTCAACGGCCGTATGGTCCCCTTTGACACCCAGCTGGAGAACGGCCAGATCGTGGAGATCGTCACCTCCAAATCGGCCCACGGCCCCAGCCGGGACTGGATGAAGATCTGCAAATCCAACGAGGCCCGCAACAAGATCCGCCAGTGGTTCAAGAAGGAGCGGCGGGAGGAGAACATCGCCACCGGCCGGGCGGCCTTCGAGTCCGAGCTCAAGCATGTGGGCATCCCCCTGGCCGCCATCATGGGGGAGGATGTGCTGCCCCACGTGCTCAAGAAGGTCCGCTTCGGCACCCTGGACGAGCTGTATGCCGCCATCGGCTACGGCGGTATGACCGCCCAGAAGGCGGTGGTCCGTATCAAGGACGAGCTCACCCGTCTGAACCGGCTCCAGGCCGAGCGGCACTCCGCCGAGCGCTCCGTCACCCAGCAGGAGGCCATCATGCCCGGCCGCTCGGTGTCCGTGGCCAAGACCGAGACGGCCGCCAAGACCCCCAGGCACTCCGACTCGGGCATCATCGTGGAGGGCTTGGACAACTGCCTGGTCAAATTTGCCAAGTGCTGCACCCCCGTGCCCGGCGATCCGGTGGTGGGCTTTATCACCCGGGGCTTCGGCGTGTCGGTCCACCGGGCCGACTGCCCCAACTGCGCCCCGGAGAAGCGCAAGCCCGAGGAGGCCGGCCGCTGGATCAAGGTCTCCTGGGTGGAGGGCGAGCTGGCCGCCTACAAGACCTCGCTGGACATCTCGGCCAAGGACCGGGACGGCCTGACCCTGGACATCGCCATGGCCCTCTCCACCGCCAAAGTGAAGGTGAGCAACCTGTCCGCCCGTTCCCTGCCCGACGGATACGCCGCCGTGTTCCTGGTGCTGGAGGTCAGGGATCAGAACGAGCTCAACAGCGTGATCAACAAGCTCAGCCAGATCCAGGGGGTCTATCAGGTCAAGCGTACCACGGGCTGAGCGGCCCGCCGGTTGGTAAGAATATCACAGGAGCCCCGCAAAACGGGGCTCCAAAAGCGCATGGAGGCGTGATCAGATATGGAAAACCGCTTTGTGCCCCTGCTTCTGGGGGCGGATATCAATGTATACAGTATGGCCCGGGCCTTTCATGAGGCCTACGGCGTCAAGACCGTGGCCTACGGCATGTATCCCTCGGGTGTGTGCGTGGGCAGCGACATCATCGACTACCGGGTGTGTGAGAACAATGACGCGCCCGAGGTGGTGCTGGCCAACGTGAAGAAGGTGGCCGCCGAGTTCTCCGACCGGAAGGTCATCGTGCTGGGCTGCGGCGACAACTACCTCACGTCCATCGCCTGCAACCTGCCCAACTACCCGGAGAACGTCATTGCGCCCTATATCCCCCTGGAGCTGATGGAGGTGCTCATCCACAAGGAGAAGTTCTACGACCTGTGCGACAAGTACGGCATCGACCACCCGGCTACCTTTGTCTACAGGAAGGGCATGGGGCACGACTTCGTCCTCCCCTTCGAGGGGCCCTTCGTGGTCAAGCCCGCCGAGAGCGCCACCTACTGGGACCACCCCTTCGACACCCAGAAGAAGGCCTACGTCCTCCAGACCCGGGAGGAGGTGGACCGTGTCCTGGATGAGATCTACGAGCACGGCTATGAGGACTCCCTCATCATTCAGGACTTTATCCCCGGAGACGACAGCTATATGCGGGTGGTCACCAACTACTCCGGCGAGGATGGGAAGGTCCGGCTCATGTGCGTGGGCCACGTGCTGCTGGAGGAGCATACCCGCCACGGCATCGGCAACCACGCCGTCATCATCACCGAGCACGAGCCCGAGCTGTGCGAGAAGCTGCGCTATTTCCTGGAGGATATCGGCTATACCGGCTTCTCCAACTTTGACGTGAAGTACGACCGGCGGGACGGTAAGTATAAGGTCTTTGAGATCAACACCCGCCAGGGCCGCAGCAATTACTATGTCACCGGCGCGGGGTACAACCTGGCCAGGTACCTGGTGGAGGACCGCATCGAGCACAAGCCGGGAGAGCTGCTGGTGACCCAAAACCGCCATATGTGGCGGGTCATCCCCCAGAGCGTGGCCTACGACTATATCCCCAAAAAGTTCCACGGGGAGATGAAGGCCCTCATCGACGCCGGCGCAGTGGTCAATCCCCTGTACTACAAGGCGGACAGGAACCTGATCCACAAGCTACGGGTGATCCGGGACCAGTGGCGGTACAAGAAGCGCTACGCCAGCTCCATGGAGAAGGCCAACTGAGCCGCCGGATATCCCGGCGCGGCATACGCGAAGGAGAAAGAGTATGAGCGAAGAACGCCTGGGCATTCTGGGCGGCATGGGCCCCCAGGCCACCCAGATCTTTTACCAGCGCATCCTGGACATGACCGACGCGGCCAAGGACCAGGAGCATGTCCCCACCCTGATCTTCAGCGATACCCAGATGCCTGACCGCACCGCCGCCATCCTGGGCGGGGACGCGGAGGGCTGCTACCGCCGGCTCCTCTCCGGCGCGCGGCTGCTGGAGCGGGGAGGCTGCACCGTGCTGGGTATCCCCTGCAATACCTCCCACTACTTTGCCGACCGGCTCCAGTCCGACTTAAAGACGCTGAAGCTGGTCCACATGGTGCGGGAGACCGCCGCTGTCATGGCGGAGAGCGGCTGCCGCCGGGTGGGCATCCTGGCCACCGACGGCACCGTGCGCACCGGGGTGTACCAGCGGGAGTGCGAGGCGCTGGGCATGGAGTGCCCTCCCCTGCCGCCGGAGATGCAGAAGCTGGTCATGTCCATCATTTACGATGAAATCAAGCGGGGGGAAAAGGGCTCCCGGGAGAAATTTGCCGAGCTGGACCGGTGCCTGCGCCGGGACCTGGGCTGCGACGGGGCCATCCTGGGCTGCACCGAGCTGAGCGTCTACCGGGCCTACCACGGCCTGCCCGGCTACTACCTGGACGCCATGGACGTGCTGGCCCAGCGGTGTATCACTGCCTGCGGTTATCCACTCCGGATGGTGTAAATGTGGAAAAACGCCCGCCGTTCCATTGGGAACGGCGGGTGTTCTGCGTAACAGGGAAAGGGCTCTATTCCTCATCCTCCGGGCCGAAGAGACAATGCAGCTCCGCGCCCAGGAAAAACACCAAGAGCACCAATGCTCCCTGGTAGTCCCAGCCGCTGAGGAGCCCTGCGGTCACAAAGGCCGCCAGCCCCACGAATACCGCCAAAGCCACCCGCTTCCAGCCCTTCCACTTCTCCAGCCGGGCAAAGTCATAGAAGAGAACGGCGCTGATAAAGCACACGCCCCCGCACAGCAGGTACATTTTCCCGCCGTCCATCAGCTCGCCCCGCATGGGGAATGGGGCGCAGATCAGGAAAAAGAGCGCGATCAGTACCCAGGCAAAGGCCCACAGCGTCTTCCAGGCGCCTTTCATAGCAGTTCACCTCACGAATGGATGGTTATTGTTTGCCTGCGGCAGCATAGAATCTGTCTGTACCAATTTTACCATAGGATATACAAAAATAAAAGCAATCTGCGGTTGCACCGGCGCAATTATGGGTTACGCCGGTGTCACATTTGGTTTACATCGCGGTTGCATCCGGTTGCGCCCTCTGATGTTCTGTTAAATTTTGTATATTCCGGCGGCTTGCTCTGTGCCGCGAGAATAAAAATACCGCCCCCTCCGCGTCTGCGGAGGGGGCGGCGGTCATTTTAAGTTATTCCTCGTCGTTCTGGAAGATCAGACGGTAGGTCCCGCCGCCCCCGGCGGCGTAGACCGCGTCCAGATCCTCGTCAGCCATGGTCTGCGGGTCAAAGTCCAGGGTGAACTTCACGCAGGTGCCGCAGGAGGCGGACAGGGCCCGGGGTACCGGCATCATGGCCGGAGCATCCCCCGCCGCTTTCAGCCGCCGCTGGAAGCTCATGGCCCCCAGGTGGGTATGGAAGGTGGCGATCTGGTCCATCTTACTTCTCGATGAGGATCTCAAAGTCCTCGCCCACGGCCTTGTGGCTCACCTTGTAGCCGGCGTTGGAGGCGAAGCGGGTAATGTTCTGCACGGGAGTCATGCTGTCCACCATCACCTTCAGGGGCACGCCGCCCTTCAGGGCGTTCTTGGTCATCAGGACAGGCTCGGGGCAGGAATAGCCTCTGGCGTCGATCTCATTCATAGTATGTACTCCCTTCCCTTATTTCTTCTTGTTCAGGTTGGCGGCGCCGATGACGGCCACCACGATCAGGCCGATGATCACGGCGATCTGGCCGTTGGCGGTGGGGCCCTTGCCGGAGGAGGCCAGGCCGAAGTTGTGGCAGAAGGCGGCGCTGGTCACCATGCCCAGCACGGCCACGGAGGAGTCGCTGTTGCCGCTGCCGGAGAGGATGAGCTGACGCAGGGGGCAACCGCCCAGCAGGACGGAGGCAAAGCCCACCAGTACCATGCCCATCAGGTTCCACACGCCGTCATTGTAGGCCACGGGCTGGTCGGTAAAGGAGAAGTTGACGGGGTTGCCCAGGATCAGGTTGCCCACCAGCGCGGCCACGAAGATGGCCACAAAGCCCATGAGCAGATGGAAATCCCGGAACATGATGGCATCGCGGATGCCGCCCACCATGCACAGGCGGGTCTTCTGAGCCAGAGCACCCACGATGAGGCCGGCGGCCAGGGCGATCACGATGGGAGCGTGCTTGGAGCCGGGGGCCTCCTCAGAGAAGAAGATAAAGGCGGGAGCGGCCACCAGCAGCACCAGCAGGGCCACAGTGATGGCGGGCATCAGGAAGCCCTCTACCTTGGGCTGGGGAGTGGACTTCTTCAGGGAGAAGCCGGCCTTCAGGAACAGGGTGCCCACAAAGATACCGATGACAAAGCCCACCAGGCCCATCAGGGCGTTCAGGTCGCCGCCGCCCAGGCGGAGGACCATGCGCAGGGGACAGCCCAGGAACATCAGCGCGCCCACCATGACGCAGAAGCCCAGCACAAAGCGGGCCATGGGGGACGAGCCGCCCCGGACATTGAACTCTTTGCTCACCATGGCCATGACCATGGCGCCCAGGACCAGGCCGATGATCTCAGGACGGATGTACTGTACCACGGCGGCCCGGTGCAGACCCAGGGCACCGGCAATGTCCCGCAGGAAGCAGGCGATACAGAAGCCCATGTTGCCGGGGTTGCCCAGCTTGGTCAGGATGGCCGCGATCAGGCCCACCGCCAGGCCGGCCACGATGATCGGGCCATGCTCTTTCAGTTTCGTCATAAAAATACCTCCTTATCCTCATACGCGCCACACAACGCATATTCTAAAAGCATTATAGACCATATGGGAAGGGAATGGAAATTGATAGAATCAATAATATAAAATATAATAAATAGACAAAAACAATAAATAAAATACTTTAAAATAAAAATCTATCGATAAACAATATCTTTATTTCAAATAAACTATTTCATTTTCAAGGGTAAAGGTGTATACTGATACCATACCCTCGAATGGCTGTGGCCCCAAAAGCGGCGCGGGCCCCGGCGTCTGCCGGGACCCGCGTCAAATCATGTTCTGTCAGCGCCCGGGGCGGACCCGGACCATGTGTTCGCCTCTGGGGACCACCGCTCCGATGGCTGCTCCAGGCACCCCCAGATCGTGGAGCCGGTGGAGCAGCTCTTCCGCACGGGCCTCAGGCACAGTGATGAGCAGTCCTCCGGCGGTCTGCGGATCGTAGAGGATGTCAGACCGCTCCAGGGGAATACCGCTCTCCACCACCACATCCTCGGCCAGGTAGCCCATGTTGTTGTAGGCCCCTCCGGGGATGATGCCGTCCCTGGCCAGTTCCAGCGCCTTGGGTACGATGGGGACCTGGTCGGCCCAGAGCTCAATGGTGTGGCCGCAGCCCTTGGCCATCTCCTGGACATGCCCCAGAAGGCCGAAGCCGGTGATATCGGTACAGGCGGTGGGATGGACGGGGAGCATGGCTTCCTGCCCTTTTTTGTTCAGGGTGGTCATGATGTCCAGCATCTCCCTGTATTCCCCGTCAGAGAGGAGCCCCGCCTTGGCGGCGGTGGAGAGGACGCCGGTGCCCAGGGGCTTGGTGATGACCAGAATATCGCCCTCCCGGGCGCCGTCGTTGGTGAGGATCTCCTCCGGACGGGCGAAGCCCATGACGCACAGGCCGTACTTGGGCTCCTTATCCTCAATGCTGTGGCCGCCCACGATGACGGCCCCGGCCTCCATCACCTTGTCGTATCCGCCGGCCAGGATGCCCTGCACCGCGTCCAGGGGCAGGCAGCTGGGGAAGGTGAGCAGGTTCATGGCGATTTTGGGCGTGCCGCCCATGGCCCATACGTCGCTGAGGGCGTTGGTGGCGGCCACCTGTCCGAACTGGAAGGGGTCGTCCACGATGGGCGGGAAAAAATCCACCGTGGCGATCATGGCGGTGTCGTCATTGACGCGGTACACGGCGGCGTCGTCGCTGGAGTCAAAGCCCACCATCAGGTTGGGATCATAGATGCGGGGCAGGTCGGCCAGCAGTTTTCCTAGGACACCCGGTCCTATCTTGGCCCCTCACCCGCCGGCCGACGTCATCTCGGTGAGCTTGTATTTTTTCGGTTCAGAGGACATGTTCCGCACCTTCTTTTATCATTTATTCCGGTAATTTTTAAAACGGTGCTTTTATTTTAGACCAAAGATAAGAAAATAGCAACAGGGAGAGGAACGAACATATGCAGCTCAAACAACTGGAGGTCTTTGTACAGGTGGCCCGGCTGAAAAGCTTTTCAAAAGCGGCCGACGCCCTCTATCTGACCCAGCCCACCATCAGTGCCCACATCAGCGCGCTGGAGGCCGAGCTGGGCACCAAGCTGGTCATCCGCTCCACCAAGGAGATCCAGCTCACATCCACCGGCAGCGTGCTCTTTGGCTATGCTACCCAGATCCTGGGCCTGTGTGAGCGGGCGGAGCAGGACGTAAAAACAGCCTCGTCCGACATTCAGGGGGCGCTGTCGGTGGCAGCGTCCACGGTGCCCTCCCAGTATCTGCTGCCCCGCATCCTGCCCCACCTGCGCAAGCGCTATCCCAAGGTCTTTTTCCAGATCTACCAGGGGGACAGCAGCCAGGTGGCCCAGCGCATCTTTGAGAATGGGGCCGAGCTGGGCATCGTGGGATCCCCGGTCCAGAAGGCGGGCTGCGTCTGTACCCCCTTCTTCTCCGAACGCATGGTCATCGTCACCCCCAATACTCGGGAATACCGGGAGCTGGGGGGCAGTATGACGGGCCAGGTGCTGCGCTCCAGCCCCTTCCTGGTGCGGGAGGCGGGCTCCGGCACCCGCAAGCGGAGCGAGGAATTCCTGCGGGGCATCGGTATCGATCCCCGGGAGCTGGTGCTGGCCGCCCAGTTCCAGAGCACCGAGAGCATCCTCCAGGGTGTGAAGAACGGCCTGGGCATCTCCATCGTCTCCGGCCTGGCGGCCACCGACTATGTCCGTATGGGGGCCATCCTGCCCTTTGACTATGACAGCCCTCTGCTGGACCGGCAGTTCTACCTGATCCACCACCGGAACCGGCCCCACTCCCCTGCCGCCGCCATGCTTTTGAAGGAACTGCCCCGCTTCTTCCAGGGAGAGATCATGGCGGGGGGCGACAACGAGCCTGTATAAAAGCTCCGTATACCCGGATAGAAAGGCCCTGAGGCGCGGCGCGTCTCAGGGCCTTGTCTGTTCATACTAGTTCTTGATAAAAAGCTTTAAAGCTTTTATAGCGCCGTAGGTGCGTCAAGAACTGCATAAGACGGCGCAGCGTGCGTTAGCACGGTGCAAGTGTGCGCAGCACACGGGATTCTTGATTAAATTTTTTAATCAAGAATCAGTATCAGAGGGACAAAAAGCCCGGAGGCCTGTAAAAGACCCCCGGGCTTGTCCAATACGCAGGTAAAAAATCAGTTGAAGTACATGTCGATGCCGGTCTCGCCGATGTCGTACTCGTTGGGGATGTCGATCTTGCCGGCCTTGATGTCCTCGATGGTCTGCTCCACGGCGGAGACGGCGTCCTCAGGCAGGGTGGCCTTCAGGTCCTCGTTCCACTGGAAGGAGATGATGCCGTCCTTCATGCCAAGGAACATGATGTCGCCGGTGGCCTCGCCGCTGACGATGGCGTCGAAGGCGGCCACATAGGCGCCGGGGGCGTCCACCATCATGTTGCCCAGGACCTTGTCAGGAGCGCCGGAGATGTAGTCGCCGAACACGCCGAAGGAGTACACGCCGTCAGCCTCGGACACGGCCTTGACCGCGCCGTTGTTGCCCTCGTCCGCGTTGGGGAAGAACACGTCGGCGCCGCTCTGGATCTGGTTCTTCAGCGTCTCATAGGACTCGTTGGAGTTGGAGGCGCTGAGCACGGCGAACTTGATGGTGGCGTCGGGGTTCACGCTCTTGGCGCCTACGGAGTAGCCCACACTGGGCTTGGTAAAGGAGGGATAGTCGCCGCTGACAATAGTGCCCAGAGTGCCGCTCTCGGAGAGCTTGGCAGCCAGCACGCCGCAGACATAACCGCCCTCTTCGGTGCTCATGCACATGGGGAACTGGTTGTCGCCGGTGACGGCGCCGCCGTTGGTAATGAACCAGGTGTCGGGATAGTCCTGAGCCACTTCGCGGAAGTACTCGGCAAACTGGCCGCCCTGACCGAATACGGCGGTGTAGCCCTCGGCGGCCATGTTTTCGGCCTCGGCCCGGGCGTCCTCGGCGGTGGTGACGGAGTCGATGATGCTGATCTGGCAGCCGTACTTGGCCTCAATGGCCCGCACGCCGTCGGCGCCCTGCTGGCAGTAGCCGCCGTCAGTGGGGGAGCCGGGGAGCAGCACGCCAACCTTCATGCTGGAATAGTCGGTCTCGCCGCCGGCAGGAGAAGAAGCGGCAGGAGCGGGGGTGGCATTGGAGCCGCTGCCGCCGCAGGCGGAGACGCCCAGGAGCAGAGCGCCGGCCAGGAGCAGGGGAAGCAGTTTCTTCATGGTACAGATTCCTCCAAAAAATATTTATGAAAACGCGGGCCGGTAAAGGGCACCGTTTTCATACCATGGGATCAGATGGGCTCGTTGGGGTCCAGCTCATACTCGTTGGGCACGTCGATCTTGCCGGACTTGATATCCTCAATGGCCTGCTCGGCGGCGGAGACGACCGCCTCAGGCAGAGTGTCCTTCAGGTGCTCGTTCCAGGTGAAGCCCACGCAGCCGGTAGCCATGGTCTGCATCATGATCTCGGTGGGGATATTACCGCTGAGAACGGCCTCCACTGCCTGGATGTAGCCCACGGAGTAATCGCACACCATGTTGGCGATGACCTTGTCGGGAGAGGTCTCGCTGAAGTCGCCCAGGCAGCCCAGCACATAGACGCCCTCGCTGTCCTCAGCGGCCTTGATGGCGCCCAGCTGGCCCTCGTTGCAGTTGCCGAACACGAAGTCGGCGCCCTGCTGGATCTGGTTCATGGTGGTCTCATAGCACTCGTTGGCATTGGTGGAGCTGAGGACCGCGCCCAGGGCCTTGATATCGGGGTTGACGCTGCGGGCGCCCAGCTTCATGGCGTTGGTGTACTTCACATAGGAGGGGAAGTCGCCGCCCAGGGTATAGCTGATGGTGCCGGTCTTGTTCAGCATGGCAGCCACGATGCCCAGTACATAGCAGCTCTCCTCGGCGCAGACACACACCGGGAACTGGTTGGCGGTGACCACCTCGCCGCCCAGGGTGATGAAGCAGGTGTCAGGATAATCGCCGCTGATCTCGGCCATGGGAGAGGTGCACTGGGCGCCGTGGCCGAAGACGATGCGGTAGCCGTCGGCAGCCATGTTCTCGGATTCGGACTTGATCTCCTCCGCGGTGACAGCCTCAACCACGTCCACCTGGTAGCCCAGCTGCTGCAGAGCCTTGCCGGCCTCGGCGCCCTGCTGGCAGAAGCCGCCGTCGGTGGGGGAGCCGGGGATCAGGATGCCGATGCGGACGGAAGAGGGATCCGCGGTTTCCGCCGGGGCCTGGGACTGAGCCGGGGCGGAGGCGGCGGGCGCCTGGGAGGGAGCGGGAGTCGCGGTGGAGCCGGATCCGCCGCCGCAGGCCGACAGACCCAGGAGCATGGAGCCGGCCAGGAGCAGAGAGAGCAGTTTTTTCATGGGAATAACCTCCTTAAACGCGGATATCCGCGCTGAAATACAAAAGGGGTCCTGCAGGAGGACACACGACGGGCTGTATATGGAAAAAAGTGAGATATTGTGGGGAAAAGTAAGTTAATTCTGGGTATATTACACATTATAAGAGTGACTGACCGGAATGTCAATTGAAATGACAAGTTTTCAGGGACAAACACGAAACGGAGGCGGACATGATTTCATGTCCGCCTCCGCAAGCTGCATGTAGTTATGTAGTACGGAAAGGAAAGCTTAGAAGAAGCTCTCAGCGCCGACCTCGCCGATCTCATACTCGTTGGGGATGTCGATCTTGCCGGCCTTGATGTCCTCGATGGCCTGCTCGGCAGCGGAGACGACCTCCGCGGGCAGGGTGGCCTTCAGGTCCTCGTTCCACTGGAAGGAGACGATGCCGTCGCCCATGCCCAGGAACATGACGTCACCGGTGGCCTCGCCGGCCATGATGGCGTCAAACACGGCCACATAGGCGCCGGGGGCGTCGACCATGCTGTTGCCGATGACCTGGTTGGGAGCGCCGGAGATGTAGTCGCCGAACACGCCGAAGGCGTAAACGCCGTCGCTCTCGGAGACGGCCTTGATGGCGCCGGAGGTGCCCTCATTGGCGTTGGGGAAGATGAAGTCAGCGCCGCTCTGGATCTGGTTCAGGGCGGTCTCATAAGCCTCGTTGGTGTTGGTGGCGCTCAGAACAGTGTTCTTGACCACAATCTTGTCGTTGACGCTCTTGGCGCCCAGGGCAAAGCCGACGCCGGGCTTGGTAAAGGAGGGCCAATCGCCGCCGGGGATGATGCCGATGGTGTTGGTCTTGGTCATCATGCCGGCGATGACGCCGCAGACGTAGCCGCCCTCTTCAGTGCTCATGCACATGGGGAACTGGTTGGCAGCGGTGACGGAGCCGCCGTTGGTGACAAACCAGGTGTCGGGATAATCCTGGGCCACTTCCTTGAAGTACTCGGCGAACTCGCCGCCCTGGCCAAAGACCACCTTATAGCCCTCGGCGGCCATATTCTCGGCCTCGGCGCGGGCAGCGTCGGCGGTGGTAATGGAGTCGATGATGGCAACCTGGCTGTCATCCAGGTTATACTTGGCCTGGATGGCGCGGACGCCGTCGGCGCCCTGCTGGCAGTAGCCGCCGTCGGTGGGGGGGCCGGAGAGCATGACGCCGATCTTGATATCGGCATAGTCATCGCCCGCGGGAGCCTGGGACTCCACGGGAGCCTTGGAGCCGGCGGGCGCGGGAGTGGAGCTGGAGCCGCCGCCGCAGGCGGTGACGCTCAAAAGCATAGCGCCGGCCAGGAACAAGGGAATCAGCTTTTTCATAGGGTTATCCTCCTTTTTTCTTGTTGGCACGCGGCCAAACGGTTACGGTATGCCCGGGACAGGGTCTGTCACAGACCCGCCGGACGGGGAACTATGCCTCCTGTTCGCGGACCGGAGTCCGCCGGCGCAGGCTTGGGCAGCCTTTATCGTCCTTCGGCATATGGACGTAAAGTGGAGCAGATCCCAAGGTCATACCGTGGTGCAGGGGTCTGCCGGCCCGATGGAAAGGATAGGCAAAGCAGGAGCCGGCAGCGGTCAGAACGCACAAAATACTATATATCATCATAATACTTTGTGGTTAACTTGCCCCTATATTAAAATAATTTGACCAAAAAGTCAAGATGTTTATCGTAAAATAAACCAAGGAAAAGTCCCGAAACGGGATATTTATCGTGCAAAATGACGTTAACTAAACCGATTGGTTTTTTAAAAAAGTAATAAAATTGAACTGATTGATAGAAAAATAGATAAAATTAAACCAAAAAAGTACCGCAAAAAAATGATCTTCCTGTGCGGGCGGCGGTGGAAAGAGATGAAAATAACGGAAAGAGGATGGACAAAAAATCCTCCGGACGGGATGTCCGGAGGATTTGATTTACTTCTTTTTGCGGCTGTACGGGGTGTTTTCCAGGGGAAGCGTGGTGCGGAACTGTCCGTCCCACTTGTAATAGGCGCCCTGTACGGCGGGCGGGGTGGGGATGGAGGTGATCTCGCCGATGCCCACTGCGCCATAGCCCAGCGGGTCTGGGTTGGCCTCCACGATGATGGCTTCCACCGGAGGCGTCTTGTTGGCGCGGAACAGCCCCAGGGTGCCGAACTTGGCGGTGGGCCGGCCCTCCGACAGCGGGAAGTCCTCGGTAAGGGCGAAGCCCAGACTCATGACCACGCCGCCCTCGATCTGCCCCTCCACACTGAGGGGATTGATGGCCCGGCCCACGTCGTGGGCGGCCACCACCTTTTCGATGGTGCCGTCCTCATTCAGGCAGACCACCTGGGTGGCGTAGCCGTAGGCCACGTGGGACACGGGGTTGGGCTTGTCGGCCCCCATCCTGTCGGTGGCGGCCAGATATTCGCCGTAAAATTCCCGGCCGTTCAGGTCGGAGAGGGACTTGCCCGCGTCCAGTTCCTTTTTCAGCTCCAGGCAGGCACGGCGGCAGGCCTCGCCGGTGATAAGGGTCTGGCGGGAGCCGGAGGTGGTGCCGGCGTCGGGCGCGATATTGGTCTCGGCCTGGGGATAGACCACCGCCTCCTGGGGTAGATGCAGGGTCTCGCAGGCGATCTGGGTCAGGACAGTGCCCAGACCCTGGCCGATGCAGGACGCGCCCGCCCGCAGCCAGATGCGGCCCTCCTCCACCGTGATGCGGCAGCGGCCCCAGTCGGGCAGGCCCACGCCCACGCCGGCGTTCTTCAGCGCGCAGGCGATGCCGGCACGGGGATGGCTCTCATAGACCTCCTTCACGGCCTCCAGCGTCTCCACCAGGGCGGTGCCCGGGAAGGCGATCTGGCCGTTGGGAAGCACCTGGCCCGGCCGGATGGCGTTGCGGTAGCGGATCTCCCAGGGGGAGATGCCCACCATCTCGGCCAGCAGGTTCAGGTTGCACTCGGTGGCAAAGCAGCTCTGGGTCACGCCGAAGCCCCGGAAGGCGCCGGCGGGGGGATTATTGGTGTAGACGGCGGTGCCGTCGATGTCGATGATCTGATAGTTATAGGGGCCGGCGGCATGGGTGCACAGGCGCTGGAGCACCGGGCCGCCCAGGCTGGCATAGGCGCCGGTATCGGTGACCACCACCGCCTTCATGGCGGTGAGGTAGCCGTTCTCGTCGCAGCCGGTGGTAAACTCCATCCAGGCGGCGTGGCGCTTGGGGTGGATGAGGATGCTCTCGTCCCGGGTGAGCTTGACCTTGACGGGACAGTGGGTGTGGTAAGCCAGCAGCAGGGCGTGGTGCTGGACGCTCACATCCTCCTTTCCACCGAAGCCGCCGCCCACCAGGGCGTTGACCACGTGGATCTTTTCGGGGGCCCATCCCATCATCAGTGCGCACTCGTGCTGGGTGTCGTAGGTGCCCTGGTCGCTGGTGTAGATCAGGGCCTCCTGGTTCTCGTCGTCCACCATGGCCACGGCGCACTCCGGCTCCAGGAACGCGTGCTCAGTGGGAGGGGTATAGTAGGTCCGGGTGACCACGTGGGCCGAGGCGGCCAGCGCCTCGTCGGCGTTGCCGCGGACCAGGTGCTCGTGGGCCAGGATATTGGAGGAGCTGCTCTCATGGACCAGGGGCGCGCCTTCTTTCAGGGCCTCATGGGGGTCAAACACCGGGGGAAGCACCTCGTACTCCACGCGGATCAGGGCCTTGGCCTGCTCCACCTGCTCCATGGTCTCGGCGGCCACCAGGGCCACGGCGTCCCCCAGATAGTGGGTGATGTGCCCCACCGGGACCAGGGCGTCCCAGTCCTGCTTCAGGTGTCCTACTTTAAAAGAACCGGGAATGTCCGCGGCGGTGAGGACCGCCCTGACACCGGGCACCGCCTTGGCGGCGCTGGTGTCGATGGAGAGCACCCGGGCTCTGGGATACCGGGCACGCAGGGCCGAACCCACCAGCATGCCCTCGATCTGAATGTCGTCGGCGTACTGCCCGTAGCCCAGGACCTTCTCGGGCACGTCCACCCGGTGGGCCCGCTGGCCCACGCCGGTGATGGCGGGGGGCGTCAGATTCCTGCGGTCCTCCCGCAGGATGCGGGCCGCCAGTGCGATGGCGTCGATGATCTTCTTGTAGCCGGTACAGCGGCAGATGTTGTTGCGGATGGCAAAAGCGATCTCATCCCGGGTGGGATCGGGATTCTGGTCGATGAGAGCCTTGCCGCACAGGACCATACCGGGAATGCAGAAGCCGCACTGGACGGCGCCCGCCTCGCCGAAGGCGTAGACGAATACTTCCCGCTCCCGCTCCGTCAGGCCCTCTACGGTAATAATTTGTTTTCCCTCAAATTTGGATACCTTCTGGACGCAGGCTTTGATGGGTTTGCCGTCCACCAGAATGGTGCATGCACCGCAGGCACCCTGGTCGCAGCCGTCCTTGACCGAGGTGAGCCCCAGGTCATGGCGCAGAAAGTCCAGCAGCTTCTTGTCCTCCTGAATGGAGACAGCGGCTCCGTTGACGTTCAGATCGAACATGAGGTTTGCCTCCTTAAAAAATGGCATTGGGGGAGTCTCCGAAGGGTCTGCGGCCTCCGCCCGCGTTTTTGGTGTGCTGTCGCAGGCTCCGCTTCTCTTGCACGAAGAAGTGCGAAAAAAAGAAGTTTTGCCTTCCATTTATAGCTTAACACTAATTATTTTGGAAAGCAATAGGAGGAGCATCGGCGGAATACACAAAAATCAAAAAGAGTTTTAGTAAAAATAAAAAATTTTTAGATTGCCACTTGACTTATGAGTTTATAATTGCTATTATGAAGGCAGAAAGCGGAAGAAATTCCGTGAGGGATCTCTAAATTTTTACGGAGGCGAAAGAAGTAAAATGGAGATGGAACAGATCAAATGGGTACCCAACCGGATGCCCAAAAGCGACGACAAGTGGCTGGAGATCATGTCGCTGGAAAACGTGGCCAAGGCCCGCGCATTCCACAGCAGCTTTCCCCAGTACCAGTGGACGCCGCTGGCCAACCTGAGCCGTATGGCCAAGTACCTGGGCCTGAGCGGCCTGTATGTGAAAGATGAGTCCCACCGCTTTGGACTCAACGCTTTCAAGGTGCTGGGCGGCTCCTTTGCCATGGCACGCTACATTGCCCAGCAGATGGGCAAGGACGTGTCTGAGATGACCTACGACTACCTGACCAGCGAGCGGCTGCGCCGTGAGTTCGGCCAGGCCACCTTCTTCACCGCCACGGACGGCAACCACGGCCGCGGCGTGGCATGGGCGGCCAACCGTCTGGGGCAGAAAGCGGTCGTACATATGCCCAAGGGCAGCTCCATGGCCCGCTACAACAACATCGCCAAGGAGGGCGCCAAGGTCACCATCGAGGACGTGAATTACGACGACTGCGTCCGCATGGCTGCCGCTGAGGCAGAGGAGTGCGAGAACGGCGTCATCGTGCAGGATACCGCCTGGGAGGGCTATGAGGACATCCCCTCCTGGATCATGCAGGGCTACGGCACCCTGGCCTCTGAGACCGCTGACCAGCTCCGTGAGATTGGTGTGAACCGTCCCACCCATATCTTCGTCCAGGCCGGCGTGGGCTCCCTGGCCGGCGCTATCCAGGGCTTCTTCCAGAACCTGTTCCCCAATGATCCCCCCAAGGTGGTGGTCATGGAGACCTCGGCTGCCGACTGTCTGTACCGCGGCGCGCTGGTGGGCGACGGCAACCCCCGTATCGTCACCGGCGATCTGAAGACCATCATGGCCGGCCTGGCCTGCGGTGAGCCCAACATCATCGGCTGGGACATCCTGCGCAACCACACCAGCGTCTTTACCTCCTGCCCCGACTGGGTCTCCGCCAAGGGCATGCGCATGCTGGGCGTCCCCTGCGAGGGAGATCCGGTGGTCATCTCCGGCGAGTCCGGCGCTGTGGGTATGGGTTGCCTGGACGCCATCATGAACAACCCCGCTTACAGCGATCTGAAGGAGTATCTGGGCCTCAACCGCTTCAGCCACGTGCTGCTGATCTCCACCGAGGGC
The DNA here is from genome assembly GCF_052065415.1 of Pseudoflavonifractor sp. HCP28S3_F10. Lineage (NCBI taxonomy): Bacteria > Bacillati > Bacillota > Clostridia > Eubacteriales > Oscillospiraceae > Pseudoflavonifractor > Pseudoflavonifractor sp. HCP28S3_F10. The sequence continues at coordinate 81,317 of NZ_JBQHUB010000004.1, forward strand.
AACACCGATCCTCAGAAGTTCCGCCGCATCATCTGGGACGGCGAGTACCCCACCACCAACACGCCTATGGCTGAGTACGAAGGTTATCGGATGAGCAAGTAAGGAAATTTCCGGGCATATCCACAGGAACCGAACATGTTCTCAGCACGACGGCGGCCCCGCGGCCGCGGGGCCGCCGTCTGTTACCCCTGGTACTTACATAAAAAGTCATATATGTAATTTGGAGGAATAGAATTATGAACTTTGAACAGATCAAAGCTGCCGCCGAGGGCTATCGGGCGGACATGAGCCGGTTCCTGCGGGACATGATCTCCCATCCCAGCGAGAGCTGTGAGGAGAAGGACGTGGTCATGTGCATCAAGGCCGAGATGGAGAAGCTGGGCTATGACAAAGTGGAGATCGATGGCCTGGGCAATATCATCGGCTGGATGGGCGAGGGCGACAAGATCATCGCCATCGACTCCCACATCGACACCGTGGGCATCGGCAACATCAACAACTGGACCGCCGACCCCTATAAGGGCTGGGAGGACGACGCCATCATCTACGGCCGGGGCGGCTCTGACCAGGAGGGCGGCATGGCCTCCGCCGTGTACGGCACCAAGATCATGAAGGATATGGGCCTGATCCCCGCCGGCTACAAGATCATGGTGGTGGGTTCCGTGCAGGAGGAGGACTGCGACGGCATGTGCTGGCAGTACATCGTCAACAAGTTCTTCCCCCAGAACGGCATTAAGAAGGAGCAGGTGGAATTCGTCATCTCCACCGAGCCCACCGACGGCGGCATCTACCGCGGCCACCGGGGCCGTATGGAGATCCGGGTGGACGTGAAGGGCGTCTCCTGCCACGGCAGCGCCCCCGAGCGGGGCGACAACGCCATCTACAAGATGGCGGACATCCTTCAGGACGTCCGTGCCCTCAACGAGAACCCCGCCGACGACAGCGTGGAAGTCAAGGGCCTGGTCAAGATGCTGGATCCCAAGTACAATCCCGAGCACTGGGAGGATGCCCGCTTCCTGGGCCGGGGTACCTGCACCACCTCTCAGATCTTCTACACCTCTCCCTCCCGCTGCGCCGTGGCCGACTCCTGCGCCATCTCCATCGACCGCCGCATGACCGCCGGCGAGACCTGGGATTCCTGCCTGAAGGAGATCGAGGAGCTACCCAGCGTGAAGAAGTACGGCAGCGACGTGAAGGTCTCTATGTATATGTATGACCGTCCCGCCTGGACCGGCGAGGTCTATGAGACCGAGTGCTTCTTCCCCACCTGGATCAACAAGGAGTCTGCCGCCCACGTCCAGGCCCTGATCGATGCTCACCACGGCCTCTTCGGCGACGAGCGCCAGGGCCACGCCGACGCCGAAGAGTACCGCGACGCCATGCACCTGCGGGCGGGCCGTCCCCTCACCGACAAGTGGACCTTCTCCACCAACGGCGTGTCCATCCAGGGCCGGTACGGCATCCCCTGCGTGGGCTTCGGCCCCGGCGCCGAGAGCTGGGCCCATGCCCCCAATGAGATCACCTGGAAGGACGATCTGGTCCGCTGTGCCGCCCTGTACGCCGCCGTTCCCGGCCTGTACAGGGAGGAGAACAAGACCACTGACGTGACCCAGTTCCGCCAGAGCCTGACCAACAACGATATTAAGTAAGAACTCCTCCGTCCTTGGCAAGATACCCGTTCTGTTCCTGCCCTTACGGCCCGGCCGGGCCGATTCGCCTCCGCCCGGCCGGGAAAAAGATATTGCAAAATTGAATAAAAAAGGGGATAATATATTTATGGACGCTAAGCTGCAGGCCTATATCGACAAGCTCAATCAGCTCAACTTCAAGGAGATGTACGAGGGCGATTTCTTCCTGACCTGGGACAAGTCCGACGATGAGATCGAGGCCGTGTTCACCGTGGCCGATGCCCTGCGCTACATGCGGGAGAACAATATCTCCACCAAGATTTTTGAGTCCGGTCTTGGCATCTCCCTGTTCCGCGACAACTCCACCCGTACCCGCTTCTCCTTCGCCTCCGCCTGCAACCTGCTGGGCCTGGAGGTCCAGGACCTGGACGAGGGCAAGAGCCAGGTGGCCCACGGCGAGACCGTCCGCGAGACCGCCAACATGATCTCCTTCATGGCCGACGTCATCGGCATCCGGGACGATATGTACATCGGCAAGGGCCACACCTACCAGAAGGAAGTGGTGGACGCCGTGACCCAGGGCCACAAGGACGGCGTGCTGGAGCAGAAGCCCACCCTGGTCAACCTCCAGTGCGACATTGACCACCCCACCCAGGCCATGGCCGATATGCTCCATATCATCCATGAGTTCGGCGGCGTGGAGAACCTGAAGGGCAAGAAGCTGGCCATGACCTGGGCCTACTCCCCCTCCTACGGCAAGCCCCTCAGCGTGCCCCAGGGCGTGGTGGGCCTGATGACCCGCTTCGGCATGGATGTGGTGCTGGCCCATCCCGAGGGCTATGAGATCATGCCCGAGGTGGAAGAAGTGGCCAAGGCCAACGCCGAGAAGTCCGGCGGCAGCTTCACCAAGGTCAACTCCATGGCTGAGGCCTTCAAGGACGCCGACATTGTCTATCCCAAGAGCTGGGCTCCCTTCGCCGCCATGGAGGAGCGCACCGACCTGTACGGCAAGGGCGACAGCGAGGGCATCAAGGCCCTGGAGAAGCGCCTGCTGGCCCAGAACGCCGAGCACAAGGACTGGTGCTGCACCGAGGAGCTGATGGCCACCACCAAGGAGGGCAAGGCCCTGTACCTGCACTGCCTGCCCGCCGATATCAACGACGTCTCCTGCAAGGACGGCGAGGTGGCTGCCAGCGTGTTTGACCGCTACCGCGATCCCCTGTACAAGGAAGCCTCCTACAAGCCCTATATCATCGCCGCCATGATCTTCCTGGCCAAGGTAAAGGATCCCCAGGCCACCCTGAAGGCCCTGGAGGAGCGGGGCATGGCCCGCTGGTTCCAGAAGTAAGCGGCACTCCGGACAAGATCCCTCCCGGAGCATTCACAGGTTAGCAAGGCGCGACCGGTTTCGCCTCCGGCCCTCACGTCTGCTATAAAACGGCCTGCCCGGCAGTGGTTTGCTGCTGCCGGGCAGGCCGCTTTCACTCCGCGTTTTTCCCTGTAAGGCGGGAAAGCGGAAAGTCATCATATTTTTGTCTGAAATACCATTTGACATATGCGGTAACAGGCATTATGATAGCTATATAAAATTTATACTGCGTATTTTAATAATACGGAAAACGAGGTGCGACGAAAAATGGGTAAAAGAATCGTGATCGCTCTGGGCGGCAACGCTCTGGGCAACAATCTCCCCGAGCAGATGGTGGCTGTGCAGCAGACCTCCAAGGCCATCGCCGACCTGATCGAAGAGGGCCACGAGGTCATCATCGCTCACGGCAACGGTCCCCAGGTGGGCATGATCCAGAACGCCATGACCGAGCTGACCCGCTCCAACCCTGAGAAGTACATCCCTTGCCCTCTGTCCGTGTGCGTGGCCATGAGCCAGGGTTACATCGGATACGATCTGCAGAACGCCCTGCGCGAGGAGCTGCTCAACCGCGGCATCGACAAGCCCTGCGCCACCGTTCTGACCCAGGTCATCGTGGACAAGAATGATCCCGCCTTCCAGAACCCCACCAAGCCCATCGGCGCCTTCATGAGCAAGGAAGAGGCTGAGAAGCTGGCTGCCGAGCGGGGCTATGTGGTGAAGGAGGACGCCGGCCGCGGCTATCGCCGTGTGGTGGCCTCTCCCAAGCCCCAGTCCATTGCCGAGATCGACACCGTCCGCGCCCTGGTGGAGGCCGGCCATGTGGTCATCGCCTGCGGCGGCGGCGGCATCCCTGTCTTTAAGACCGAGGGCAACCGCCTGGACGGCGCCGCCGCTGTGGTGGACAAGGACTTCGCTTCCTGTGTCCTGGCCCAGCAGCTGGACGCCGACTGCCTGATCATCCTCACCGCCGTGGAGAAGGTTGCCATCCACTTCGGCAAGCCCGACGTGAAGTGGCTGGACGAGCTGACCCCTGCCGAGGCCCAGAAGTACATCGCCGACGGCGAGTTCGCTCCCGGCTCCATGCTGCCCAAGGTCCAGGCCGCCCTGCAGTTCGCCGAGTCCAAGGCCGGCCGCACCTCTCTGATCACCCTGCTGGAGAAGGCCAAGGACGGCGTCGCCGGTAAGACCGGCACCAGCATCCACGCTTAAGCGCGGCGCATTCTTTCATTCTTGATCTGGACCGGGGCCGTTGATGCAAAAGGGCGGCCCCGGAAAAGATAAACGCAAGTCTCTTAAGTCCCTATCTCTCTGCGAATACTTTATTCTTTGGAATGGAGGTACGAATCCTATGAACAAGACCATCACTGCCGCCGGCGCTCCCGCCGCTTCCGGCCCCTACTGCCACGCCAAGCTGGCTGGCAATATGCTCTTCATCTCCGGCCAGCTGGGTGTTGACCCCGCTACCGGCGCTATGGGCAAGGACGTGTCCGAGCAGGCCACCCTGGCCCTGAAGAACCTGGGCGTCATCCTGAAGGCCGCCGATATGGATTACACCGACGTGGTCAAGACCACCGTGTTCCTGGCGGACATCAACGATTTCGCCACCATCAACGCCATCTACGCCGACGTGTTCAACACTGAGGCTCCCGCCCGCTCCTGCTTCCAGGTCGCCAACCTGCCCAAGGCCGCCCTCTTCGAGATCGAGGCCATTGCCGTCAAGGGTTAAGCGCCAGAGCAAATGCATGCCCAGCTCCCCCTCCGGGATCCGGAGGGGGAGCTTTTATGTTTTGCAGATTTGATGCTGTTCCCCGGGATCCGCTGTGTGGGCTCCGGCCTGCCGGTGATCATGGGCGCTGACTTTAGCTGATGAGCAAGACCATTACCCTTCCCAAGATCCTGGGGCCCAGATCATTGAGGATGCGGCGAAGGTATAATATATAAAAGGCGTACAGTTTCGTCATTATTATATAGATTATAACGATATGCCCTCCGAGCCTCAAACGGGACTCGGAGGGCTATTTTATATATTTTATACAAAAATGAGAGTGATATTTTTACAAAAAAGAAATGATTTTGGTTGAAAGTTTTTGTTTAATGTGTTATAGTGATATAGTCATATAAAGTCTATGAAAAAATGCAACTAAAATATTACGGAATATCCAAAATATAATTTAGCAATATAACTAATTACAGATATATATATACAGCAAAATTAATATTTACTGGACAATCGTCCGATTTCCCTGCCGGAAAACGGCACGTGGTATGCTGAAAAGCAAAAAACAGCGAAAGGAGCTGCTGCTGAGACCCAGGACGCCTGACGAGACGAGGAAAAAAGGAGGAGAGGCTGAGACCCCCCACGCCCCTGTACACATGAAAAACCCGGGCGCGGTGCCACCGCGCTTTCTATAAAAATTAATGAGGTGTGTTGTAATATGTCTAAACTTGCCAAGAAGGCGTCCGTATTTGATTTGAACGGAATCCCTCCCCTGGGCCAGGCGATTCCCCTTGGTTTTCAGCATGTGGTCGTGGCGATCGTCAGTACTGTGTCCCCCGCTCTCATCGTGGCGGGCAGCGCCAATTTTGGCCGTCCCGTCGAGGACCAGATCCTGCTGGTCCAGATGTCTCTTGTAATGACTGCTGTGGCCATCCTGCTGCAGCTCTTTCCCATCGTCCGGGGCTTCGGCTCCGGCCTGCCCGTGATCATGGGCATCAGCTTCATCCTGCCCACCCTGATGATCGCCCGTTTTGACTTTGCCACCATGATGGGCGCGCAGATCGTAGGCGGCATCGCGGGTATGATTTTCGCCGTATTCCTCAAGCCCATCCGCAAGCTCTTCCCACCGCTGGTCACCGGCACGGTAGTCATGACCATCGGTATGTCCATGTACCCCATTGCCATCCGCAACATGGCCGGCGGCTACACCGACACCTTCTCTACCTGGAAGCCCTGGGTGGTGGCCCTCTTCACCCTGCTCATCGTCATCATCTGTGACAACTGGGGCAAGGGCCTGGTCAAGCTGGGCGCCGTCCTGTGGGGCATGATCTGCGGCTACATCCTGGCTGTTGTCATGGGTCTGGTGGACTTCTCCAACATCGGCACCGCCGGCTGGTTTGCCATCGCTCCTCCCATGCATTTTGGCATCAAGTTTGACGCCACCGCCTGCATTTCCATGGCCATCCTCTTTGTGGCCAACTCCCTGCAGACCATTGGCGACCTGAGCTCGCTGACCATGGGCGGTTTTGACCGCATGCCCAGCGACCGGGAGCTTCAGGGCGGCATCATGGCCCAGAGCGCCGGCGCTGTGGTGGGAGCCCTCTTCGGCTGCATGCCCACCTGTTCCTACTCCGAGTGCGTGGGCATCGTCACCGTGACCAAGGTGGTCAACAAGGTGGTCTTTGCCATTGCCGCCATTGCCCTGCTGGCCTGCGGCGTGGTGCCCAAGTTCGCTGCCATCCTCACCACCATCCCCGAGTGCGTGCTGGGCGGCGCCATTGTGTCCGTGTTCGCCGTCATCACCATGACCGGCGTGCGGATGGTCACCGGCGCGGGCAAGTTTACCATGCGCAAGAGCACCATCGTGGGCCTGTCTGTGGCCGTCAGTATCGGCATCACCCAGGTGGCCGGCTGTCTGGACGGCCTGCCCGCCGTAATCGAGACCGTGTTCGGCTCCTTTGCTCCCGTGGCCGCCGCCCTTATCGCCATCCCCCTGAACCTGCTGCTGCCCAAGAGCGAGGAAGATCTGGAGGACGAGCGGCAGCAGGCCGCCCAAAAGGCGGCTCAGGAGGCCGCGCTCCAGGGTTCCAAAGAATAAAGAACGACCGTCCGGCGCCGCTGTGCGCTGCCGGGGCCGAGGCCGCGCTGTCCAATTGTGGACAGCGCGGCTTTTTATGCGTAAAAGCTCCGGATAACCAGGCGTACAAGGGGAAACAGTGGGTAAATTAAACAAAATCCAAGCATTTTTTTTGGACGCGAAAGGACAAGGCCATGCTTGCAACGGGGGCGCGAATGGGGTATAGTAATACTGTAATAAAAAATAATTATTGCTAAAAAAATTTTGTGAGGTGCGTGGACATGAGGAACCCTTCCCCCGGCGCGCGGACATCCGTTTTTGAATATGAGGGCATCCCTCCGTTAGGGCAGTTGATCCCCCTGGGGCTGCAGCATGTGGTGGCGGCCATCGTGGGCATCGTGACCCCCGCCATTCTGGTAGGCAATGTGTGCGGGCTCAGTGCCGGCGACCAGACCCTGCTCATCCAGATCTCCCTTATTGCCACGGCCCTGGCCACCCTGCTCCAGCTTTTCCCCCTCTTCGGGCGCATCGGTGCCCGGCTGCCTGTGATCATGGGCATCAGCTTTGCCTATGTGCCCACCCTGATCTCCATCGGCGGACAGTTCGGCCTCCCGGCCATTCTGGGCGCTGAGCTGGTGGGCGGCCTGGTGGCCATTGTGTTCGGCATCTTTGTCAAGCAGATCCGGGTGTTCTTCCCGCCTCTGGTCACCGGCACGGTCATCTTTACCATCGGACTCTCCCTCTACTCCACCGCCGTGCGCTACATGGCCAGCGGCTCCAATCCGGCGGACCCCGCCCAGTTCGGCAGCCTGAAAAACTGGACTGTGGCCCTGATCACATTTGCCGTGGTCATTTTCTTCAACCACTTCACCAGCGGCACCCTGAAGCTGGGCGCCATTCTTATCGGTATGGTGGTGGGCTATCTGGTGGCCCTGCCCATGGGCATGGTTTCCTTCGACTCGGTGGGGGACGCGGGCTGGTTCCAGCTCATTCGGCCCCTGCACTTTTCCATCGCCTTTGAGCCCAGCGCCTGCGTCTCCCTGGCTATCGTCTATGTGGTCAACGCAGTGCAGACCATCGGCGACCTGAGTTCCACCACCCTGGGCGGCATGGACCGCCTGCCCACCGACCGGGAACTCCAGGGCGGCATCATCGGTCAGGGCGTGGCCAGCGTGGTGGGGTCCCTCTTCGGCGGACTGCCCACCGCGTCCTACAGCCAGAATGTTGGCATCGTCACCGTCAACAAGGTCATCAACCGGGCGGTCTTCACCCTGGCGGCCCTGATCCTGCTGGCGGCGGGCCTGGTACCCAAATTCGCCTCGGTCCTTACCACCATCCCCCAGAGCGTCATCGGCGGCGCCACGATCTCGGTGTTTGCCATGATCACCATGACCGGTATGCGGATGATCACCGCGGATGGCTTTACCATGCGCAGCAGCGTGGTGGTGGGCCTGTCAGTGGCGGTGGGGATCGGTGTGGTGCAGGTCACCGGCTCCCTGGCCGGCCCCGGCTTCCCCGGATGGGTGACCACCGTGTTCGGCAGCTCCTCCGTAGTGCTGGCCACGCTGTTGGCGATTACCCTGAACCTGCTGCTGCCCAAGGACAAGGAAGAAGAAAAAGAGGACGCCAAACAGGCATAGACAGAAAAAGCCCGCACCCGGGACCGCTCCGGATGCGGGCTTGCTGTATTTAAGCGGGGTCAATCCCGGGCAGGGAGTCATCCTCCCGCACCCAATCCTCCACATGGACCACCGAGTATTCCCGCTCCGTGCGGCGGATGACCACCCGGTCGATACCGGCGTTGATGATGAGCCGGCGGCACATGGAGCAGGAGGTGGCGTCGGGCAAAAGCTCGCCGGTCTTGGCGTCCCGTCCAGCCAGATAGAGGGTGCCGCCGATGATGTCGCTGCGGGCGGCGGAGATGATGGCGTTGGCCTCGGCATGGACGCTGCGGCACAGCTCATACCGCTGGCCGGAGGGGATGTTCATGGCCTCCCGGGTGCAGTAGCCCAGGTCGCCGCAGTTCTTCCGTCCCCGGGGGGCGCCGTTGTAGCCGGTGGCCACGATCTCGTCGTTCTTCACGATGATGGCGCCGTAGCAGCGGCGCAGGCAGGTGGCCCGCTCCAGAACAGTTTCTGCAATATCAAGATAGTAATTTTCTTTGTCAATTCGGCCCATTGTTTGCCCTCCAGCCTCTCTTTTTCAAACAGTATAGCGCCTTTTCTGCGCAGTTGCAAGTACAATTCACATATTGTTTACGTTTGGTTTCTTGACGGAAGAGGGCCCAGGCGCTATCATTAGAACAGAAAATAAACGTGGGCGTGTCTGGGGACGCACCCATAGTTCCAATGAAAAGGAGACGGCCGCGCACGATGAATTGGCTCAGAAGAATGATGTACGGGCGGTATGGCGGCGATCAGCTCTCCTGGTTCCTCCTGGCGGTCTACGTGGTCCTGACCCTGCTGGCCGGCCTGCCCCATATGGGGATTTTGTCCTGGCTGGCCATGGCGGTGCTTCTGTGGGGCTTTTACCGTACCATGTCCCGGCAGTATGACCGGCGGAGGGCGGAGAATGCCCGCTTCCTCGCGGCGGCCGGTCCGGCTATCCGCTGGTACAAGATGCGGCGTACCATCCACCGGGACAAGGAGCACCGCTATTTCAAATGTCCCAACTGCGGGCAGTATCTGCGGGTCCCCCGGGGAAAGGGAAAGATCACGGTGAACTGCCGCAACTGCGGCGTGAGCTTCGAGGAGAAGAGCTGAAACGCAAAAAACCGGCGTCCCCATGGGGACGCCGGTTTTTTATGGACTCAGAGCAGGCCCAGCACCCGCTGCATGGCCAGGCTGACGCAGGCGATACCCACCCAGCAGCACAGACCTGTGAGAATGGGCTTGCCGCCGGTCCTGACCAGCTTGACCAGATCGGTGTTCAGGCCGATGGCCGCCATGGCCATGATGATAAGAAATTTGGACAGCTCCTTCAGGGGCCGGAACATGGCGGCGTCCGCCCCGGCCATGGTGGAGACAGTGGTGATCACCGAGGCCAGCACGAAAAACAGAATGAAGGTGGGAAAGACCTTCCGCAGGGAGAAATCTCCGGCGGCGGACCCTTCCCGTCCGGCCCGGCAGGCCTGCCGGAGGGCCAGGACCAGGGTAATGGGGATGATGGCCAGGGTGCGGGTGAGCTTGACGATGGTGGCGTGCTCCAGCACCGCGCCGTTGGTACCGTGAAGGGTGTCCCAGGTGGAGGCGGCGGCAGTGACCGAGGAGGTGTCGTTGACGGCGGTGCCTGCGAAAAGGCCAAAGCCCTCGTTGGTCAGGCCGATGGCTCCGCCCAGAGTGGGAAAGGTGAGGGCGGCCAACACGTTGAACAGGAAGATCACCGAGATGGCCTGGGCGATCTCCTCGTCGTCGGCGCCGATGACCGGAGCGGTGGCGGCGATGGCCGAGCCGCCGCAGATGGAGGAGCCCACTCCCACCAGGATGGAGATGTTGGCCGGGGTCCTCAAAAGGCGGCAGAGCAGAAAGGCGATGAGAAGCGATGTGGCGATGGTGGAGCAGATGATAGGCAGGGACTGGGCGCCCACCTTTGCGATCTGGGAGAGGTTGAGCCCGAAGCCCAGCAGGATCACCGCGTACTGAAGGACCTTTTTGGAGGTATAGGTGACGCCGGCCTGAAAGCGGGCCCTGTCCCGCCAGACCAGGGAGAGGACCATGCCCGACAGGATGGCGAACACAGGTCCGCCCACCACGGGAACAGCCCTGCCCAGCAGCAGACAGGGAATGGCGATGGCCAGGCACAGCAGCAGGCCCGGTCCCTTTTGCCGGAGAAAATTCATAGCAGACACGCCCCTTATCTGAATCTTTGGCTTGATTATAGTACAGCAGAACGATAAAATAAAATGAATGATTCTTATCCTGCCATAATTTTACGTAATAGGTGATGGCATGCTGGACAACCGACTGACTACCTTCCTGGTCCTTTGCGACACCATGAACTACACCCGGGCGGCCGAGCGGCTGTGCATCACGCAGCCCGCGGTGACTCATCACATCCACTTTCTGGAGGAGTACTACGGCTGCCGCCTGTTCGCCTACGAGGGGAAGCACCTGTGCCTGACCGCCCAGGGGGAGCGCCTGCGGGAGCTGGCCCGTCCCCTGGCCTACAACAGCCGGAAGATCCGGGAGGTCCTGGCCTCCCCGGCGCCGGTATCCCTGCGGGTGGGGGCCACCAAGACCATTGGCGAGTTTGTGGTGGCGCCGCTGGTCAGCCGGTTTCTGCGGGCCCATCCGGAGGCATCCTTCTCCCTGACGGTGGAGAACACCCGTTATCTCCTGGGGGAGATCGAGGCGGGGCGGCTGGACTTTGCGCTGATCGAGGGCTTTTTTGACCGGGAGCACTACGCCGCCCGGCTCTACCGGCGGGAGGCATTCTTCGGCGTGTGCGCGCCGGAACACCCGCTGGCCGGCCGGTCGGCTGCGCTGGAGGAGCTGCTGGAGGAGCGCATCATCGTCCGGGAGGCGGGCTCAGGCACCCGGGCGATTTTTGAAGAGGCTCTGCGCCGCCGCAACCATACCCTTGGGAGCTTTTCACGGGCGGTCACAGTCAGCGAGTTTTCCACCATCAAGGCGTTGGTGGAGGATAACATGGGGATCTCCTTCCTCTATGCCCCGGTAGTGGAGCGGGAGCTGGCAGCCGGTACCCTGGCCCGGTTTGATCTGGCCGGCGAGCCGCTCAGCGGGGCGTTCCACTTTGTCTGGCTCAGGGACAACCTGTTTGCCGGGCAGTGGGCCGAGTGGATGGGGGAAGGCGGAGCGTGAGGGGCGATTGCCTTTTTCGCGCCTTTCGTGTATACTGAGCTGTACTTTGAGCAAAAGGAGCATCCATATGCTGTTATCGGCGGAATCCATCACCAAGACTTACGGGACCCGGGTCCTGCTGGACCACGTCTCCTTTTATCTGGAGCGGGGAGAGCGGGTGGGCGTCATTGGCGTCAACGGCGCGGGCAAGTCCACCCTGCTGCGGATACTGGCCCAGGCGGAGGAGCCCGAGACCGGGACAGTGCGGCGTTTTCCCGGTGTGAGATTGGAGTACCTGCCCCAGAACCCGGATTTCGACCCCGCCGTCACCGTGCTGGACCAGGTGCTCCAGGGGCTGAACAGCGACGCCCGGGCCCTGGCCGAGTATGAGGCCAGGACCATTCTGACCCGGCTGGGGGTGGACCGCTTCGACCAGAGAATGGGAGAGCTCTCCGGCGGCCAGCGCAAGCGGGTGGCCCTGGCGGCCGCCCTGGCCCGGCCCTGCGACGTGCTCATCCTGGACGAGCCCACCAACCACCTGGACAGCGAGATGGTCGCCTGGCTGGAGGAGTGGCTGCGGGCCTTTTCCGGTGCGCTGGTGATGATCACCCACGACCGCTACTTCCTGGAGCGGGTCACCAACCGGATGGTGGAGGTGGAGGGCGGCAGGCTCTACGGTTACCAGGGCAACTATGAGGACTTCCTCCGCCTGAAGGCCCAGCGGGAGGAGTCCGAGCGCTCCAGCGAGCGCAAGCGCCAGTCCATCCTGCGGCGGGAGTACCAGTGGGTGATGCAGGGCCCCACCGCCCGGGGCACCAAGAGCCGGGAGCGGCTGGAGCGGTACGAGGCCCTGAAGGAGCAGACCGGCCCGGCGGAGAAGAGTACGCTGGAGCTCTCCTCCATGTCCAGCCGCCTGGGGAAAAAGACCATCGAGCTGCGGGGTGTGACCAAGGCCTTTGAGGGCCGCACGGTGGTGCGGGACTTCGACTGCATGCTTTTGCGGGATGACCGCATCGGCATCGTGGGGACCAACGGCAGCGGCAAATCTACCCTCCTTAACCTGATCGCCGGGCGGCTGACCCCCGATGCGGGAGAGGTCATCGTGGGCGAGACCGTGAAGATCGGCTATTTCTGCCAGGAGAACCCGCCTATGGACCCGGATATGCGGGTCATCGACTACGTGAAGGAGATCGGCGAGCGCATCGAGACCCCTGAGGGAACGGTGACGGCCAGCCAGCTGCTGGAGCAGTTCCTCTTCCCTGCCGACGTGCAGTGGAGCCCCATCGTCAAGCTCTCGGGCGGCGAAAAGCGGCGGCTCTTCCTCCTGTCCATCCTGGCGGGGGCACCCAACGTGCTGCTGCTGGACGAGCCCACCAACGACCTGGATATCGAAACGCTGACCATTCTGGAGGACTATCTGGAGCGGTTCCGTGGAGCGGTGGTGGCCGTGTCCCACGACCGCTATTTCCTGGACAAGGTGGCAAGGCGCATCTTCGCCGCAGAGGAGGACGGCCGCTTCACGCCGTATCCCGGAGGGTACACCGACTATCTGGCCATCCGGGAGGAGCGGAAAAGGGCGGAAAAGCGGCCGGAAAAGCCCGCAGCCCCCAAGCAGGAGCGCCCTACCGCCCCCCGGAAGCTGAAATTCAGCTACAAGGAGCAGCGGGAGTTTGAGACCATCGACGGCGACATCGCGGCGCTGGAGGAGAAGATCGCCGCCAACCAGCGGGAGCAGGAGGCGTCGGGCAGCGACTATGTTTCCCTCCAGCGGCTCCAGGAGGAGCACTCTGCCCTGGAGGCGGCGCTGGAAGAGAAGATGGAGCGGTGGGTCTATCTTAACGACCTGGCCGAGCAGATCGCCGCCCAGTAAGGCGGAATGTCAGAATGCAAAAACGCCGGGCCGCGGAACGTGCCGCGGCCCGGCGTTTTTGGTATCCGTTATGTGGATATGGCTCAGTCCTTCAGGGCATCCACGCCGGACTCGAAGGCGGCCACGGCGGCGTCGGCGTCCCCGGCGATGACAAAGAGGATGTAGCCGTCCTTCACCACGGTGCGGGCGTCCTGTACCTTGGGCAGATTCTGGGACAGGTACCAGGAGAAGGTGGCCTCCTGCTGCTGGCGGTAGGCGTCCAGCCCGGCGCGGGCCGTCTCCCCGCCGTCCTGGGCCAGCTTACCCACCACCACGGTGTCAGGAGAGACCATCATGGGGAAAAAGCCGGTGACCTGGGTAAAGGCGGCAGAGTCGATGCCATAAGCGGAGAGAGCCTCTTCATCGATCTTCATGCCGTAGCCCACGCCGCCCGCGTCGGCCACCGTGTAGGCCAGGCGGACCAGGGGGTCGTTATTGGGGGTGGTGATGTCGATGCGCCCGGCGTCCATCTCGGGGTGGAGATCCACGGCATAGCCCTCCAGCCCGGCAAAGACCTCCGCCGGCAGGAAGGTGACGCCCTCCACCACCTGGGCGGTGATCCCCTCCAGGAGCTCGTCGTTGCGGGTAACCGAGCCGTCGGCAAAGTTCACGGTGATGTAGCAGCCGTCCAGATAGAACGAGCCGGTGTTCTCCTCCTCGAACCACATGGCGGAGCCGTGGTCGGCCTCGGCGATGAGCCGCAGGGGCAGGCCCTGACCGGCGGGAAGGGCGCTGGTGTCCAGCTCGGTCCCGTTGACCGACAGGACGGCGGGATAGGCGGCGGGAGCGGGGGCGATGACCAGCTCAGGCTGGTCGGCCAGGGCGGGGGTCAGCAGACTGCCGGTGAGGGCGGCGGTCAGCACAAGGGTGCCAAGCTTCTTCATGAAACATTCTCCTTATATCATCGGTCTTGCAGCCGGCCTCAGCGCCGGGAAATGACTGCTTCTTGGTTGGACGGAGGAATGTCAAAAAAGTTCCCCCTTTTACCAGACTTTATGATACAATAGCTTCACTTGGCGAGCCGCTGCGCCAGCAGTGGGAAGCCTGGTGAAACTTGTGCCTGTGGTGCAATAGCTTCACTTGGCGAGCCGCCGCGCCAGCAGTGGGGAGCCTGGTGAAACTTGTGCCTGTGGTGCAATCGACCGGCGGCGGAGAACAGCCGGGGAAAGGGAGCTGACCATGCAGACTTTTTATACCTTCCTGTGGTACTTTTTCATTTATGCCTTTCTGGGCTGGTGCAGCGAGGTGTGCTATGCCGCCCTGCGTACCGGGCGGTTCGTGAACCGGGGCTTCCTCAACGGGCCGGTCTGTCCCATCTACGGGTTCGGCGTGGTCATTGTGGTGGCGCTTCTCACGCCGGTGAAGGACCGTTTTCTCCTGCTCTTTGTGTGCTCAGTGATCCTGACCAGCGCCCTGGAGTGGGTCACCGGCTTCGTGTTGGAAAAGCTCTTCCATCAGAAGTGGTGGGATTACTCGGATATCCCCTTCAACCTCAATGGCTATATCTGCCCCATCTTCTCGCTGATGTGGGGCTTTGCCTGTCTCATCATCATGGATATGATCCACCCCATGATCGCCGCCATGGTGCGCCATGTTCCCCACACGCTGGGCGTGGTGCTGCTGTGCCTGTTCTCCGTCACGGCGGCGGTAGACCTCTCGGCCACCGTGGCTTCCATGGTGGGGCTGAACAAGCGCCTGCGCCAGATCGACGAGATGGCGGCCCGGATCAAGCAGGCCTCCAACGAGCTGGGCGAGAACCTGGCCGACGCCACCATCAGCATCACCGAGAAGAGCGCCGACCTGAAGGAGGACCTGGCCGACATCAAGGAGGAGCTGGCCGAGCGGGGTGCCGGCCTGAAGGAAAATCTGGCAGATATCCGGGAGGAGCTGGCCGAGCGGAGCGCCGACCTGAAGGAGGACATTGCCGGGCGTGTGGCCGCCCAGAAGGCGGAGCAGGAGGCCCGCCGGACTGCCCGGGAGGCCGCCCTCAGACGCCGGGAGGCCGCCCTGGCCGAACTCAAGGCCGCCAACGAGGAGCTGCTCTCCACCTACGGCTTCGGCCAGCGCCGCCTGCTGCGGGCCTTCCCACAGATGACCTCCACCCGCTATGCCGCCGCCATGGAGCAGGTCAAAAGCCGGGTACGGGACATGCGGAAAAAACCCTCCGGATCCCAAAAGGACTGAGCCAGACAGATCATTTCGCCACCGGTGCGAACCGGGCCCGGGCCAGCCCGGCCAGGTCTTCGGGGGCGAGTTCCACCTGGGCGCCGATCTTCCCGGCGCTGACGATCATGGTGTCCAGTGCCCGGGCGCTCTCGTCCAGAAAGGTCCTGAGCTGCTTTTTCATCCCCAGGGGTGAGCAACCGCCGTGGATATATCCGGTGAGAGGGAGCAGCTCGGCCTGACGGATCATCTCAATGGACTTCTCCCCCGCGGCTCTGGCCGCCGCCTTCAGGTCCAGCTCGCCGGTAACGGGGATCACGAATACATAGTTGGCTTTGCTGGCCCCGCGGGTCACCAGGGTCTTGAACACCTGCGCCGGGTCCCGGCCGATGAGCCCCGCCACTGTGACGCCGTCCACCGCGCCGTCGGGGGCGGCATAGTGGTGGGGAATGTAGGAGACCTTCTTCTGGTCCAGCAGCCGCATCACGTTTGTCTTGTCCTGTGCCATATCTATCGCCTCTCGGAGGGAGGAACACCTCCCCGGTCTGTTTGTACCCTGTACGATAACACAAACAAGGAGTTATTTCAAATGGAGTTTCAGAGTTATATTCCCGTGCTGAAGGAATATGTTCACACGCTGATGGCGGCGGACAGCCCCACCGGCTTCACCCGGCGGGCCACCGACGCGGCGGAGGGGCTGGCCCGGGGCATGGGCTATGAGACCCGCCGCAGCCGGAAGGGCAACCTGACCATCCTGGTCCCCGGCCGGGACGGGACGCGGACGGCGGGCCTGTGCGCCCATGTGGACACCCTGGGCCTGATGGTCCGCTCCATCACCTCCAAGGGAGAACTGCTCTTCGACCGGATCGGCGGGCCGGTGCTCCCCTCGCTGGACGGAGAGTACTGCCGCATCTACACCCGGGACGGCCGGGTGTACACCGGAACCATCCTCTCCCTCTCCCCGGCGGCCCATGTCTTTGATGACACGGCCACCCGGCCCCGGGACTGCGGGAATATGTACGTGCGCATTGACGAGAAGGTGTCCTCAGACGGGGACGTGCGGGCCCTGGGGGTAGAGGTGGGAGACTACATCTGCTTTGACACCAAGACCGTCTTTACCGAGAGCGGTTTCCTCAAGTCCCGCTTCATCGACGACAAGGGGAGCTCGGCCATCCTGCTCACCCTGCTGCGCTGGCTGCGGGACACCGGCGCCCGGCCCCGCTGCAACCTGGAGATCACCTTCACGGTATACGAGGAGCAGGGTCACGGCGGCGCCACCTTCTCCCCCTATCTGGAGGAGCTGCTGGCGGTGGACATGGGCTGTGTGGGAGCCGACCTGAGCTGCGACGAGTACCACGTGTCCATCTGTGCCAAGGACAGCGCCGGTCCCTTCGACTACGATATGGTCACCCAGCTCTCCGCGCTGGCCCGGGAGTACGGCATCCCCGCGGTGCTGGATGTGTACCCCCACTACTCCTCCGATGTGGCGGTGGCCTGGAAGGCGGGACTGGACGCCCCCGCCGCTCTGATCGGACCGGGCGTACAGGCCTCCCACGGCATGGAGCGCACCCACCTGGAGGCCATGCTGGGCACCCTGGAGCTGACCGCCCGCTATCTGGACTGCCGCGGCGAATAAAAGGAGCGGGAACGATGGAGCAAAAGGAACGGCCAGCCGTCCTGATCAGCGCCTGCCTGCTGGGAACGCCCTGCCGCTATGACGGTGTCGCCGGGGCCTCCTAGCGGTAAACGGCATTACTGTGACGGGAGAGTCCGGGGTGGACGGGCTGTTGAAATAAAATGGACTGCCGCGGGCAGAAGCAGGACGATAAAAAACCATCGCGGACGCACTTATGTCCGCGATGGTTTTCCACTGCCTGACGATATACCATCATTGTACGGAGGCAAATGAAATGATAGATATGACTGGCTGGATGGAGCTCTTTTTACGGGAACTGCATACAAATTTTGGAGATCGGGTGTGGTTCACCGGCCTGCAGGGGAGCTATGGCCGGGGCGAGGCCACTGAAACAAGCGATATAGACCTTGTGGTGATACTGGATGAATTGACCGTTCCGGATATTCAGTCTTATAGCAGGATGCTGGATACGCTTCCCCACAGAGAATTGATCTGCGGCTTTCTTGCGGGAAAAAACGAGCTGCTGCACTGGGACACGGCGGATCTGTTCCAATTCTGCCACGACACAAAGGCGATCAGGGGCAGTCTGGACGAGGTGCTGGCGCAGATCGACAGCGCCGCCGTGGAGAGGGCCGTCAAGCGGGGCGTGTGCGATCTGTATCATGGCTGCGTCCATAATATGCTGTATGAAAAAAACGGGGACATCCTGAGAAGCCTGTATAAGTCCGCGTCCTTTGTCATACAGGCCATCTGCTTCCAGCAGACCGGAACATATGTCAGCCGCCAGCAGGAGCTGCTGGACGCAGTGGGGGAAGAAGAGCAGGCCGTGATCCGGACGTTTCTGAAGCTGAAACACGGGGGAGCCGTTGATTTTGAGGGGATGTCCGGGAGGCTGTTCCGCTGGGCCCGGGGCTGGATGGGAAGAGACTGACCTCCGCCGCAGATCACACCCGCCTGACGCCCTGAGAGATGTCGGCCAGGGCGGCGGCGGCCTCCATGTCGCAGTTGTGGCAGCGGGCCAGGTCTCCAAGAGAGAGCATGCCCACCACCTTGTGGTTGTCCACCACCGGCAGCCGGCGGACCTGGGCGGAGGCCATCACTGCCGCCGCCTCGGAGAGTTCTGCCCCGGGGGAGACCCAGGCGCAGGAGCGGGTCATGATATCCCCCACCGGGAGCCGCCTGGGATCCTCGCCGGGGGCCAGACAGCGGAGCACCAGGTCCCGGTCAGTGACGATGCCCCGCAGACGGCCGTCGTTCTGGCACACCGGAAGAGCGCCCAGGTCATACCGGGACAGGAGCCGGGCCGCCAGAGCCGCGCTCTCGGCCGGGGCAATGGTCACAAGATTGGAGTTCATCAGGTCACGTACCAGCATAAAACCGCCGCCTTTTCGGGAAAGATACCTGAGTATCCCCCAAAAAGGCGGCGGTTATTCCATTACGATCGAAAAAGATCAGTCGATCTTGTAGCCCACGCCCCATACCGTTTTGATGAAGCGGGGATTGCGGGAGGGCTCGTGCATTTTCTCCCGCAGGCGGCGGATGTGGACCATGACGGTGTTGTTGCGGTCCAGGTATTTTTCCTTCCACACCGCCTCGAACAGCCGCTCCGCCGAGATGACCTGTCCCCGGTTCTCGCAGAGCATCCACAGGATGTCGAACTCGATGGGGGTGAGGACGAGCTGCTCGTCGTAGAGCCAGCACTCGTGGGTGGAGCGGTTGATGGTCAGGCCGTTGAAGTCGATGACCTCGCCGGCGCTGCGGTCGGTCTCGTTATACCGGGTGTACCGGCGGAGCTGGGCCTTGACCCGTGCCACCAGCTCCAGCGGGTTGAAGGGCTTGGTCATATAGTCGTCGGCGCCGATGGTAAGGCCGGTGATCTTGTCCATGTCCTCGGCCTTGGCCGTGAGCATCAAAACAGGAAAATGGTGCTCCTTCCGGATCTCCCCGCAGAGGGTGAAGCCCGAGATGTCGGGCAGCATCACGTCCAGAATGGCCAGGTCCAGGGGGACCGAGCCCACCACGGCCAGGGCCTGGGTGCCGGTGGCGCACTTGTAGACCCGGAACCCCTCGCTCTGCAGATAGACCTCCACCAGATCGGCGATCTCAGGTTCGTCATCCACCACCAGGATATTGTTGGACTCCATGCCGTCCGCCCCCTTTCCATAGACGGTGCCATTATACCCGGACGGGCGCCGGCAAGTCAAGAAGGGGGGCGGATCGTAAGAAAATGTTCAGATTTCAGCAGCTTAATGCCACAGGATATACCAGATGGCCAGCACCACGGCGCCGGGCACCAGCTCACTCCACGCGAAGGGCCGGCGGGCCAGCCCCCGGATGAGCAGGAACAGACCGTACAGCAGGGCGGCAGTGGGCAGCACCAGATGGAACAGGATGGCCAGGGGCACGCCCACGATGGCCAGTACCAGGCTTACCACGCCGCAGACGCACAGCGCGATCAGGGTCAGCACTCCAAGCGAAAGACTCAGCATAATGGATCGCTCCTTTTCTCTTTGTGCCCCTATCATATCACCTTCGGAGTAAAACCGTGATGAATAGAAGATTAAAATTCCATGAAAAAGGGAGAGTCCGTTTTATGGGACTTTCTTTTCTGTATTCTGAGGGTGTAAACCGGAACAGAAAGGAGCGTCTTCTATGGATTACGAGTTTCGATGGGTCTGCGGACATGTGGAGGTATACGATCAGGCGGGGCGGTTCTGCTTCTCGGCCGACAACGAGCGGGAGGCGCTGGAGGAGCTGTCCGGCGCGGCGTAAAGGTGCCGGAAAGAATTTGCGGTTTTTCGGTAAAATCTTGAAACAAAGGACCAAAAGGACTATAATGGCCGCGCCGGGACCGGTTCCCGGCGCGGTATAATATTATCCCCGAACAGAAAAGGAGATATAAGATATGAAACTGGCGCTTTTGGAACCCCTGGGTATCCCCCAGGAAAAGCTGGTGGCCATGGCTGAGGAGGCCGTGGGCGGCCGGATGGAGGTGGTGGCCTACAATGACCGGGCGGAGGACGTGCCCACCCTGATCCGGCGCTCGAAGGACGCCGACGCGGTGGTTCTCTCCAATTTCCAGTACCGCCGGGAGGTCATGGAGCACTGCCCCGATCTGAAATACATCGACGTGGCCTTCACCGGCGTGGACCACGTGGACATCGACTACTGTAAAGAGCGGGGCATTCATGTGTCCAACTGCGCGGGCTACTCCACGGTGGCGGTGGCCGACCTGGTGTTCGGCATGGTCATCGGCCTGGCCCGGAAGGTGGCGGAGTGTGACGCCGCCGTCCGTCAGGAGGGCACCAAGGCCGGCCTGGTGGGCTTTGAACTGGAGGGCAGGAAGTTCGGCGTGGTGGGCCTGGGCGCCATCGGCAGCCGGGTGGCCGTCATCGCCAATGCCTTCGGCTGTGAGGTATACGGATACAGCCGCTCACCCAGGGATCTGCCCGGCGTGAAGCAGGTGGACCTGGATACCCTGCTCAGGGAGTGCGACATCATTTCCCTTCACGTCCCCGCCACGGCGGAGACCAGAGGCCTCATCAACGCCGAGCGCATCGCCCAGATGAAGCCCACCGCCCTGCTCATCAACACCGCCCGGGGGCCCGTGGTGGATTCCCGGGCCCTGGCCGACGCCCTCAACGAGGGCCGCATCGCCGGGGCGGGCATCGACGTGTTTGAGATGGAGCCCCCGGTGCCCCGGGACCATCCTCTCCTCAGCGCCAAAAACGTCATTGCCACGCCCCATGTGGCCTTTGCCACCCAGCAGTCCATGGAGAAGCGGGCGGTCACCGTCTGTGAGAATCTGCGCGCCTGGCTGGACGGCGAGCAGAAGAACGTGATCTGCTGATCCCACCGCCGCCCGGCCCGGACCTCACGGGCCGGGCGGCTTGCGTTTGGGCAGAAAACATTGTATGATATGCAGGAAGAAAACTGGAGAAAGGGGCGCCGCCAACCGGCCGCGTCCATGAGGTCATGCCATGTATTTTGACACCCATGCCCACTATGACAGCTCCCATTTTGACGCCGACCGGGATGAAGTGCTTTCCGGCCTGAAGGAAAAGGGGGTGGAGCTGGTGGTGAATCCGGGCTGCGACCTGGCCAGTTCCCGCTTTGCTGTGGAGCTGGCGGAGCGCTGGCCCTTCGTGTACGCCGCGGTGGGCATCCACCCGGAGATGGTGGAGGACATAGGGCCCTCCGACCTGGACGCCATCCGGGCCCTGGCCCGGCACCCCAGGGTCAAGGCCATCGGCGAGATCGGCCTGGACTACTACTGGATCAAGGAAGCGGAGGGCCGGGAGAAGGAGAAGGCCCTCTACCATGCCCAGCTGGAGCTGGCGGAGGAGCTGGACCTGCCCGCCATCGTCCACGACCGGGACGCCCATCAGGACTGCCTGGACATCGCCCGGGCCCATCCTAACGTCCGGGGGGTGTTCCACTGCTATTCGGGCAGCGTGGAGCAGGCGAAGATCCTGGTGAACATGGGCTGGATGCTCTCCTTTACCGGGAACATCACCTTTAAAAACGCCCGGCGGGCGCTGGAGGTGCTGGAATGGCTGCCGCTGGAGCGCATCATGCTGGAGACCGACTCCCCCTATATGACGCCGGAGCCCTTCCGGGGCAAGCGGTGCGACTCGGGCTACCTCTACCGCATGGCCGAGACCGTGGCCCGGATCAAGGGCATTACCCCCGAGGAGGTGGCCCGCGCCACCACGGAGAACGGAAAGCGCTTTTTCGGCATTGTTTCCTGAGGAGGGATCTTTAAAATGATGACCATTTCCTATGAATATGAGGGCGCGCTGTACGTGAACCTGACCAACCGGTGCGACTGCGCCTGCGTGTTCTGCCTGCGGCACAACGGCCACAAGGGCAGCATCTACGCCGATGACCTGTGGCTGGACCATGAGCCCAGCCGGGAGGAGGCCCTGGCCGACCTGCTGGGCCGGGACCTGCCGTCTTACCGGGAGCTGGTGTTCTGCGGCTTCGGCGAGCCCACCTTCCGCATGGACGATATCCTCTGGCTGGTGGACCGGATGAAGGAGCATGTTCCCGGCCTGCCCCCGGTGCGCATCAACACCAACGGCCATGCCAATCTGATCCAGGGCCGGGATGTGACGCCCGAGCTGAAGGGCCGGATCGACACCCTGTCCATTTCTCTCAACGGCTCCAACGCGGAGGAGTACTGCGCCGTTACCCGGCCCCGGGACGGGGTGAAGGGATGGGAGGCCATGCTGGACTTCACCCGGAAGGCCGCCGCCTTCGTCCCCCATGTGGTGATGACGGTGGTGGACAAGGATAAGAGCCCCGCCGAGATCGAAACATGCCGCGCCCTGGCGGAGGAGCTGGGCGCCCGGCTGAGGGTCCGGGCCTACATTCCGGATTAAAGCAAATACAGGAAACCGCCCCGGCTGCCGCCGGGGCGGTTTTTCTGCTTTGCGGGGGCCGGAACGGAGAGGCAATATCCCGTCTGGGAGCCTTGGCTGAGGCGCAGGGGATATGCCTCGGGGAGTACGGTAACAAATTAAAAAAAGGCTACCAATTCAGAGAAAAATATGTTATACTTATTAAGATTTAACGGCTGGCTCCCAGCCTGCGGGAAAATGGAGGGTGACTGGAATGAAACGACCTGCCGTCATGCCGGAACAGATGACCGTGTCGGTTTCCATGCTGGGCGGTTTCAGTCTCCAGGTGGATGGGAATATCCTGACGGATGAGATCAATCGCTCCCAGAAGCTGTGGAACGTACTGTGCTATCTGATCGTGCACCGGGACCGGAATGTGTCCCAGCAGGAGCTCATTGAGCTCTTCTGGCCCGGTGAGAACAGCAACAATCCCATCAACGCCCTGAAGACCCTGCTCTACCGGGTGCGGGCCATTCTGGAGCCCATGTTCCCAAGCGCGCTGCCTCCCATCCTGTCCCAGCGGGGCTCCTATTCCTGGAACCGGGCCATCGCGTGCCGGCTGGACACCGACCGCTTTGAGGAGCTGTGTACCCGGGCCCGGGAGGAGGGGCTCAGTGACGGGGACCGGATGGCCCTCTATAAAGAGGCCGCGGATCTCTATGAGGGGGATTTCCTGCCCAGGCAGAGCAGCAACCTGTGGGTGGTCCCCCTGGCCGCCCGGTACCACTCCATCTACGTGAAGGCGGTGAAACAATATGCCGCCCTGCTGGAGCGGTACGGCTGCTTTGAGGAGATGTACGCCCTGTGCAGCCGGGCCAGTGAGCTGGATACTCTGGACGAGAGCCTGCACATCCTGGTGATACGCTCTCTGGTGAAGCAGGGCAAGGACGCCGCCGCTCTGGAGCGGTATGAGCAGGTCACCGATCTGCTCTACCAGAGCCTGGGCGTGGCCCCGTCCGACGAGCTGCGGGAGCTGTACCGCCAGATCATGGATACGGAGAAGAGCCTGGAGACCGACCTGGCTGTCATTCAGCAGAGCCTGAAGGAGACGGCGGTCCGGCCGGGAGCCTTCGTATGCGAGTACGGCTTTTTCCGGGAGGCATACCGGCTGGAGGCCCGCCGGGCGGCCCGCAGCGGGACCTGCGTCCATATCGCGCTGGTCACGGTCTCCCTGCCCAGCGGCGGCATGCCTGAACTGGGGGCCCTGAACAACACCATGGACCAGCTCCTCCAGGTGCTCATCCACGGACTGCGCCGGGGCGATGTGATCTCCCGCTACAGCGGTGCCCAGTATGTCATCATGCTGCCCTCGGCCAACTTTGAGGACGCCAACATGGTTATGGAGCGCATCATGACCGCGTTTTACCGCCAGCACCGCCGGAACTATCTCAAGCTCTCCTACCGTGTGCGGGAGCTGGAGCTTGCCTGAGAGGAGCCCGGACCATGAAGAGACGAACCGCGCTGGCCGGACTCTGCTTCGCGCTGGCGGCCGCGGCCCTGGCGGCGGCCGTCCTGCTCTCACGGCAAGGCGGACCCGCTGGGGAGCTGCCCGCCCCCCGCTATACCCCCGCTCCGTCCGCCGTGTCCCCGACTGCGGCCCCGGCGGCTGCGCCCACGGCCACACCCGAGCCTACCCCCATGCCCTGGCCCGAGGCCGATGACGGCGGGCTGCCCCAGGACCGGGTTTTTATCACCGAAGCCCGGAAGAACTATAGGAGCGGCAGCATGCGCCTCATCATCCCCAAGCTGGAGGTGGACGTGCCGGTGCTGGACGGGGTGGATGAAAAGACCCTGCTCCAGGGCGAGGGACTTTACGATTACGCCCAGCTCCCCGGTGAGACGGGAGGCAACGTCTCCATCGCGGGCCACCGCAACTGGATCCGGGGCGGAAAGATCACCGATGACGTGCCCTTTTATTACCTGCACACCATCGGTCCCGGCGACTGCCTTTACCTGACCGACGAAGAACATATCTACCAGTACGTATGGGATCAGACCCGCATTGTGGAGGCGGACGACTGGAGCGTCATCTACTGCCAGGGGTTTTCCTGCCTGACCCTGACCACCTGCACCCCCATCGGCGTGGCCGACCACCGGTACGTGGTCCGGGCCCGTCAGGTGGACATTCTGCCCTATGACGCGGATTACGACTATCCCGCCTGGCTGGACATCGGCACGGCAGACCCATCCCCCATTCCAAGTGAGGAGGTAACACCATGAGACATATCCTGAGAAGCCGTGCCGGGGCCGTGTGTTTGATCCTGGCCGTGACGGCCGGCGTGGCCGCGGCGGCCTTTCTGCCCCATGCCGGAGCCGCCGCCGTTCCCACCAGAGCCGCGGTCCAGAGCGGCGTCACCGTCAACTCAAACGGCAAGGCGGCAGTGGACATCTCCAACCTGTCCGAGGGCTTTGTGATGGTCAAGTACACCGGCGGCAGGCAGGTGCGCATCAAGGTGCAGATCGGCAAGAGCGGAGGCACCACCTACACCTATAACCTGAACAACGCCGGGAATTATGAGACCTTCCCCCTGACCGAGGGGGACGGGACCTACAATGTGCGGGTATTTGAGAACATCAGCGGCACCAGGTACGCCCAGGCCTACAGTACCTCCGTGACGCTCAAGCTGCGGGACCCCTTCCTGCCCTTCCTCTACCCCAACCAGTATGTGAACTTCAGCGAGGATTCGGCCACGGTGGCCAAAGCGGCCGAGATCGTGAAGGACGCCGCCACTGACCTGGACAAGATCCAGGCCATCTTCACCTGGGTCACCAAGAACTTTACCTACGACTATGAGCTGGCCAAGAACCCTCCGGTGGGCTATCTGCCCGACGTGGACAAGGTGCTCGCCGCCCAAAAGGGCATCTGCTTTGACTACGCCTCTGTGATGGCCTCCATGCTCCGCTCCCAGGAGATCCCGTGCAAGCTGGTGGTGGGGTATGCCGGATCGGTGTACCACGCCTGGATCAACGCCTATATCGACGGCGTGGGCTGGGTGGACAAGGTCATCTATTTTGACGGCAAGAACTGGACGCTGATGGATCCCACCTTCGTATCCACCGGCAAGGGGTGCAGCAGTATCATGAAATACGTCACCACCCCCTCCAACTATGTGCAGAAGTATGCCTACTGAGAGGCGTGAGAAGAAGCGCCCCCTGGGGGCGGAAGAGCTGTCGGTGTTCTGCCTGCAGCTCTCGCTGATGCTCCACGCGGGCATCGGCTCGGAGGAGAGCGTGGGCATCCTGGCAGGCGACGCCCGCACGCCGGAGGAGAAAAACCTGCTGACCGGAGTGCATCAGGCGCTGACGGAGGGCGAGTCCCTCTCCCGGGCGCTGGAGGGGGCGGGGGTGTTTCCCGGTTATATGCTGCGCATGGTGGAGATCGGCCAGGTATCCGGCCGGCTGGAGCAGGTGCTCTCCGCCCTGTCCGACTACTACCGGCGGGAGGCCGACACCCGACGCAGCCTGCGCCGGGCCATTACCTACCCGGCGGTGATGGCCGCCCTCATCGCGGCGGTCTTTCTCGTACTGGTATCCCGGGTATTGCCTGTGTTCCGGCAGGTGCTGGGCCAGCTGGGCATGAGCCTTTCCCCGGCTGCCCGGGGCCTGCTGGCCCTGGGCAGTGCCGGACGGTGGGCGGCGTGGGCCTTTGGGGCGGCGCTGCTGCTCTGTGCGGCCTGCGCCCTGTGGCTCTGCCGTACCGCCCGTGGGCGGGCCGCTCTGGTCCGGATCCTGGGCCGCACCGCGCCGGCCCGGGCGGTGGACCGGGGCCGGTTTGCCTCGGCCATGGCCCTGATGCTCTCCAGCGGACTGCCGCTGGACGAGGCCATGGACCGCTGCTGCGCCCTGCTGCGCTCCGGCGGTCTTTCTCCGGCGCTGGAACGGTGCCGGGAGGAGATGGAGCGGGGGACTCCCTTCCCCGCCGCGGCGGAGGCGTGCGGCATCTTTTCCGGACTGCAGGCCGGCATCCTCAGCGCCGGTTTCCGGACGGGGGTGTCCGAGCGGGCTATGGAGGAGCTGGCCGTCCGCTGCCAGGAAGAAGCGGACGAGACACTCTCTGCGCTGCTGGGCCGCTTTGAGTATGGGCTTATCGCCGTCCTGTGCGCCGCGGTGGGTCTGGTGCTCCTGTCGGTGATGCTGCCGCTGATGGGGGCGCTCTCCGCCATCGGCGGCTGACCTGTCTGGAGGTGTGGTTCCTTGTTCCAACGGGGATATCCGGCACTGCGGCGCTGGCTCCTGCCGGCACTCTGGCTGTGCCTTTTGCTGTCAGTCCTTTTGCTGGCGGCCCGGAGTCTGGAACGGCGGGCCGGGCAGGAGAGCCTGGAGCTCACCCGGCAGTCCATCCGCCGGGCCGCGGTGCAGTGCTACGCTCTGGAGGGGGCCTATCCCACCGGGCTGGGGCACCTGAAGGAGCGGTACGGCGTGACGGTGGATGAGGAGCGTTTTTTTGTGGACTACCAGTATATCGCCTCCAACCTGGCGCCCGACGTCACGGTCCTGCTCCGGGACGGGAACGGAAGATGAGAGGAGAGGGACCGGCTATGAAACGATTCGGTACGGGCCGGAGCCTGCGCTCGGCGCTGACAGCCGCCCTGTGCTCCCTTTTTTTCCTGCTGGCCATGGGAATCACCCTGATGGGCAGCGGAGTCTACCGGGGGGTGGCGGCCGCAGCCGAGGCGCATGATACCCAGCGGACCGCCCTGTCCTATGTGATCAATCAGGTCCGCCGGGCCCAGCGGGTGAAGGCCGGGACCTTCGGCGGCGTGCCCGCCCTGGACCTGGACGAGTCGGGGAGCGATTGCCATACTGTTCTCTACGTGTTCGGCGGGCAGCTCTGTGAGCTCTATGCCGAGCGCGGCACCGGTCTGGGACCGGAGGACGGTGTGCCCATTCTGCCGCTGGACGGTCTGGAGCTGACGGCGGAGGGAGAATTGCTTACCGTTACCGCGGTGTACGGCGGGGAGCGCTATTCCGTCTGCGTCGCCCCGCGGACCGGGCTGGAAAAGACCGGGGAGGTGAGGGTATGAGCCGGGGCGCCCCCAGAGCCAACCTCTTTTTGCTGGAGCTGGTACTGGATCTGTTTGTATTCGCCCTGTGCGCCGCCGTGTGCGTGGGACTTCTGGTGCGGGCCCACGACCTGAGCCGGGAGAGCGGCCGCCTGACCCAGGCGGTCTATCTGGCCCAGTCTGCCGCCGAGGCGGCCCGGACCGGCGCGGCCCTGCCGGAGCCGCCGGAGGGCTATGAGATCTGTCATGAAACGAAAGAGGCCGACGGCGTGACCTCCATGGAGATCCGGGTGCTTTGCCAGGGACGGACGGTATACACGCTGGAGACAGCGTGGCCCTGCACCCCGGCCGGGGAGGCGACAGGATGATGAAACGCAGCGAACAGGCGTCCTCCCCCCTGGGGGTGGGTGTGATCACTGTTATTACCGTGCTGCTGGCGCTCACCCTGTCCATTTTCGCGGCGCTGACGCTCTCCTCCGCCCGGGCCGATCTGGCCCTCTCCCGGATCAACGCCGAGACGGTGAAGGCCTATTACGCCGCCGACGCGGCGGCCGCCCGGCGCTATGCCGCCTTTGCTGCCGGGGATCAGGCGGAGCTGGAGGAATACTTCCCCGTGGGGGACCGCCAGGAGCTCCATCTCCGGCTGACCCGAAACAGCGGAGGCAGGCCCCAGATCCGGGCCTGGGAGACGGTCTCCCGGGCGGAGGAGAGCGAACCGGCCCAGGGCCCGGAGCTGTGGGACGGTGAACGGCCCGGATAGAGCGGCAGCATCCATAGACAAGGAAGGGAAGAACGCCATGACGATCCGGGAGATCCTGGAGGAGGCCGTCCGCCGGTCGGCCTCCGACGTCCTGATTATCGCCGGTATGCCGGCAGCCTATAAAATCAACGGGCTCATCCGCCGGGAGGGGGAGCGGCTGCTGCCGCCGGATACCCAGGCTCTGGCGGAGGAACTCTACCATATGGCGGGGGAGCGGAGCATGTCCGCCCTGCTGGAGCAGGGGGATGACGACTTCTCCTTCGCGGTGCGGGGGCTGTCCCGGTTCCGGGTCAACGCCCTGAAGCAGCGGGGCAGCCTGGGGCTGGTGATCCGGGTGGTGTCCTTTGAGCTGCCCGACCGCCGGGCGTTGGGCATCCCCGACCGGGTGATGGCCTTCGCCGGGTACAGCCGGGGCCTGGTACTCTTCACCGGCCCGGCGGGCAGCGGAAAGACCACCACCCTGGCCTGTATCGTGGACGCGGTGAATTCCAGCCGCAACCGGCACATCATCACCATCGAGGACCCCATCGAGTACCTGCACCAGCACAAGAAGAGCGTGGTGACCCAGCGGGAGCTGTTCACCGACACCTGCTCCTACGACGCCGCCCTCCGGGCCGCCCTGCGGGAGGCGCCCGACATCATTCTGGTGGGAGAGATGCGGGACGCGGACACCATCCGTGCCGCCGTCACCGCCGCCGAGACGGGCCATCTGGTGATCTCCACCCTCCACACGGTGGGCGCGTCCAATACCATCGACCGCATCGTGGACTCCTTCCCCCCGGAGCAGCAGGGGCAGATCCGGGTCCAGCTCTCCATGGTGCTGGAGGGTGTGGTGTCCCAGCAGCTGGTGACCACGGTGGAGGGAGAGCTGACCCCGGCTTTTGAAGTGATGTCGGTCAACAGCGCCGTCCGCAATATGATCCGGGAGGCCAAGACCCACCAGATCGACAATGTGATCGCCCAGTCGGCCGCCGAGGGGATGGGCACCATGGACCAGAGCCTGCTGGACCTGGTCCGGAAGGGGCGAATCTCCCGGGAGGAGGCCCTGCGGCACAGCGTGAACAGCGACTGGCTGCACAGACGGCTGAGCGCGGCCGGAGAATGAGGAGAGATAGTTATGCCAGCAAAAATGAATCACTATGACGCTGCCCTGCGGGTGTGTGTGGACAGCCTGGAGGCCGGAAGCATCCGGGGCCGGGTGGTGAGCCGCCGCCTGACGGCTCCCATCACCTTCGGCGACCTGGGGGATCTGCTGCTCCAGGTGGAGGAGGTGCTCAACCGGCAGAACTTTCCCCAGGCCTTTGAGCGGACCCGAAGCTTTGTGAAAAACCCGGATGCGCCCCTGCCTGTGGCCGCCGATCTGGACAGCGGCATGACCAAGGAGGAGGTGGAGGCCTGCCGGGGAGAGGTGGCCACCTTTTCGCTCTACGTCATTACCCGCCGCAGCACCACCTGGCAGGGCTTTGTGGAGTGGCCGGACGGCACCAGGCAGGAGTATGTCAGCGTGCTGGAGCTCATCAAGCTCCTGGATCACCGGCTCTTTTCCCACCCGGTGTAAGAGGGGATACCATAAAAGGGGGCGCGCTGTAAAAGCGGTACGCCCCCTTTTTGCGCACTAATGCAGGGGATCCCTCCTGACCGGGCGGGGCAGGGCGCCGCTCTCCGGCGGGGGATCGGTCTGGAATTCGGTCATGGTCCCCCAGTATCGCTTGGGCATATGGGTCATGCGGCATTTGGGATTATAGCGCCCCTCGATGGCGATGGTGTCATAAAAGCGGCGCCACAGGGCCCGGTAGGCACGCTCCTCCTCCCCCGGCGCCGCGGCGCGGAAGTCCTCCAGCGGGACGATGGCCCAGTCCCCCGGCCGGTGGAACAGGGCCTCCCGGTGGGTGCGGTCGTAGATGAGAAAGGCCTCCCCGGCGTAGCGGGTGCAGAAATGAGGGCGCAGCAGGGGGAGTACCCGGTTTTTGGGCTCGATCTCGCCGATGAGCACCCCCTCCTGCTCCGAGAAGCGGAGAAAGCCCTTGAGCAGATGGGCCTCCCCCTCCAGGTGCCGCACCGCCCGGTACAGCGTGAGGACCCGGCTGTCGGTCAGGTCGGCGGTGACGGCGCTCCCCCGCGCATAACCGTATTGAATGAACCGCCACAGGTGGAACTCCTGGTCGGGCAGGCAGGTGAGGAATCCCCGGACCACCAACTGCCGTGCGGCGGGGGAGATCTTGTTGGCCAGGGAGGCGTATACCCGTTTGGCGTGGGCCTCGTCGGTCTCCACGTTTCGCTCGGGCCAGAGGGAAAGGCGGGGGTCGGCGGGGGTGGAGAAGGCGGCGGGAGCCTCCCGGTGGACATAGCTCTCAAAAACGCAGGTGAGGAACCCGGCAAAGCTGCCGTCATAACAGTAGGAGACCTGGGTCCAGGGCATAAGGACTCTCCTTTCGGCGGGGGCCGGGGTATCTTCCTTTTCCGGCCCGGATATGATAAAATATAACCTTACAGCGGCGGGGAACCTCCCCGCCCGGATCGAACTTTTTCTGGTGGTGACCGATATGGAACGACCCGTCCTGACTCTGGGCGACTACTATCAGCTTCTGCTCCGCCACGGCCTGCTGGCCGAGGACAAGCCCCTGTCCGCCGACCTGACGGCGCCGGTGGCCCTGGTATCCTGCGACTCCAAGCGGGTGGTGCCCGGCACCCTCTTTCTGTGCAAGGGTGCGGCCTTCAAGGGGCAGTACCTGGCGGACGCCGTCCGCTCCGGGGCCTTCGCCTATGTGAGCGAGCGGCCCTACGCGGAGGGGGGGGCGGTCCCCTGCATCCGGGTGAGCGATATCCGCCGGGCCATGGGCCTGCTGGCCGACCTGGCCTACGGCCATCCCTCCGGGGCGCTGAAGGTCACGGGTATCACCGGCACCAAGGGCAAGACCACCGCGGCCTACTACATCAAGTCCATCCTGGACGCCTGGCGCGCGGAAGAGGGCTGGCGGGAGACTGCCATCCTCTCCACCATCATTACCGACGACGGGCTGGAGCGCCGCCCCGCCAGGCTGACCACGCCGGAGCCCCTGGACCTGCAGCGGCATCTGCTCAACGCGGTGACGGCGGGAGCCGACTATGTGACCATGGAGTTTTCCAGCCAGGCCCTGAAGTACGGCCGGGTCATCGGGGTGGACCTCTCCTGCGCCGTGTTCCTCAACATCGGCGAGGACCACATCTCCCCCATCGAGCACCCCGACTGGGCGGACTATTTTGCCTCCAAGCTGCTCATCTTCCGGCAGGCGGAGACGGCCTGCGTCAATCTGGACTGCGACCACGCGGAGGATATACGGCGCTCGGCGGAGGTCTGCCCCCGGGTGCTCACCTTCTCCCGGGCAGACCCGGCGGCCGATGTGTACGCCTCGGACATCCGCAAGGAGGGGGACGGCATCCGCTTCCGTCTGCGCACCCCCCGCTATGAGCGGGACATGGTGCTGGGCATGCCGGGGCTTTTCAACGTGGAGAACGCCCTGGCCGCCGCCGCCGTGGCCGAGGTGTACGGCGTCCCGGAGGGCGCCGTGGCGGCGGGGCTGGCCCGGGCGGCGGTGCCCGGCCGGATGGAGCACTATTCCTCTGCCGATGGGCAGCTCTCAGTCATCGTGGACTACGCCCACAACGGCATGAGCCTGGAGGCCCTGCTCCGTTCGGCCCGGGCGGAGTACCCCGGCCGGACCCTCACCGTCCTCTTCGGCTGCACCGGCGGCAAGGCCATTGACCGCCGCGCGGGCATGGGCCGGGCGGCCGGCGCCCTGGCCGACCGCATCCTCCTTACCGAGGACGACCCCGGCCCCGAGGAGGTGGCCGATATCTGTGCCGAGATCCAAAGCCATATCGCCCCCTGGGGCAAGGAGGCGGAGATCATTCCCGACCGGGAGGAGGCCGTGTTCCGGGCCATCCTGGACAGCGCCGTCCCCGGCGTGGTGGTGCTGGCGGGCAAGGGATGCGATATGACCCAGAAGCGGAAAAACGGCCCGGAGCCCTGCGTCCCTGACGGGCTGCTGGCCCGGCGGGCCCTGGAGCGCTATGACGGCCGCTGAGCTGGGCGGCCTCTTCGCCGCCGCCGGGGCGGCGGGGTGGGGCTGCGTGCCCTATGAGACCCTGGCCGCCGGCATGGACGGCAGCGCCCGGCAGCGGGCCGAGGAGCTGTGCCCCGGCGCCAGGAGCGTACTGACGGCGGCCTTCTCCTACTACGCGGGGCAGATGCCCGGCAACCTCTCCCTCTACGCCCGGGGGCGGGACTACCATCTGGTTTTGACCCGGCGGCTGAATACGGTGTGTGATACGCTGCGGGAAAAACACCCGGAGTACCGGTTCGTGCCGGGGACCGACAGCTCCCCCCTGCCCGAGCGGGAGGCCGCCCGGCTCTCCGGGCTGGGGATGATAGGCCGGAACGGGCTGGTCATCCTGCCCCCCTACGGCTCCTGGCTCTTTCTGGGCACCATCCTCACCGACCTGCCCCTGGACCTGCCCCAGTCCCGGCCCAGTCCCGGCTGTATGGACTGCGGCAGGTGCGCGGCGGCCTGTCCCGGCGGGGCGCTGAGGGGCGGGACCTTCGAAGCGGAGAAATGCCTCTCCCACCTGACCCAGAAGAAGGGGGAGCTGACGCAGGAGCAGATTGCCCTGGTGGCTTCCCACCCCTATGCGTGGGGCTGCGACCTGTGCCAGAGCGTGTGCCCCCATAACGCCGGGGCCATGGAGACCGCACTGCCCGAGTTCCGGCAGGACCTGATCCATACCCTGACGGCGGATATGGTGGAAGGCCTGACCAACCGGCAGTTCAGGGAGCGGTTCGGGGACCGGGCCTTTGCCTGGCGGGGCCCGGCGGTGCTGCGGCGGAACCTGGCCCTCCAGAGAAGAGAGGGAAAACCGGAAAAATAGAGCGCAGCGGGAGCTCTGCCCATGTGGGCGGGGCTCCCTTTTTGCCTACCCGGCGCTCTCAAAGAGGGAGAGCTGCCGGGGTTCGTCCTGGGCCGGCCGGGGCCGCTCCAGGGCGGTCAGGTGGCGGAGCACCCCCTCCGGGCTCACATGCAGGCCCTCCATGGGCTTTCCCCGGCAGGTGATAAAGTACTGGGCCCGCTTGAGGACCACCCCCAGCTTTTTCAGTCCCTCGAAGGTGAGTGCGCCGTTCCTCCGGGCCGCCAGAATGCGCCGGGCGCTGACCACTCCCACGCCGGGCACCCGGAGCAGGGCCTCGTAGTCGGCGGTGTTCACCTCCACCGGGAAGAACTCCATATGCCGCAGGGCCCAAGAGCACTTGGGGTCCACCCGCAGGTCGAAGTCGGGCTGCCCCTCGTCCAGCAGCTCCGCCGCCCGGAAGTGGTAGAACCGCAGCAGCCAGTCGGCCTGATAGAGCCGGTGCTCCCGCAGCAGCGGGGGCTGAAAGCCCTGTGGCGCGGGCAGCAGTTTGCTGTCCGACACCGGCATGTAGGCCGAGAAGAACACCCGCTTGAGCCGGTATTTGTCATAGAGGCTCTGAGTCAGGGTGAGGATGTGCCGGTCGCTCTCCGGCGTGGCGCCGATGATCATCTGGGTGGACTGCCCGGCGGGGGCAAAACGGGGGGCGTGCTTATACCGGGAGAGCTCGTGGGCAGAGGCGGCGATGCCGTCCCGGATCTGGGCCATGGGGGTGAGGATGGCCCCCTTTTTCTTGTCCGGGGCCAGCAGGGAGAGGCTGCGCTCCGACGGCAGCTCGATGTTGACGCTGAGCCGGTCGGCCAGCAGACCCAGCTGCCGGGTGAGCAGTGGATCTGCCCCCGGGATGGCCTTGGCGTGGATGTAGCCCCAGAAATTGTACTCCCGCCGCAGCAGGGAGAGGGTCTCGATCATGCGCTCTGTGGTGTAGTCCGGGTCCCGGATCACGGCGGAGGAGAGAAACAGACCCTCGATATAGTTGCGCCGGTAGAACCCGATGGTCAGCTCGCACAGCTCCCGTGGGGTGAAGGCGGCCCGGGGCGTGTCGTGGGAGCGGCGGTTGACACAGTACTGGCAGTCGTAGACGCAGTAGTTGGTCATCAGGACCTTGAGCAGCGTGACGCAGCGGCCGTCGGCCGAAAAGGTATGGCAGCAACCGGCGGCTATGGTGCTGCCCAGACCGCCGGGGCGGCTGCTCCGGCTGAGCCCGCTGGAGGTGCAGGCCGCGTCGTACTTGGCGGCGTCGGCCAGGATATTCAGCTTGTCCATCAGCTCCATGGCGGTCCCTCCCAACAGAATAGAACAAATGTACTATAATAGTACCACCCGCGGCGGGACATGTCAACCGGAATAAAAGGAGGCCGCCCGGTCAACGGGCGGCCTCCTGCCATAAGCGTATGCGCTCATTTCTCTTTTTTGAACCGTTGCCAGAGCCGGGCCCACCAGGTGTCCGGCTCGTAGCCCTTGGACCGGCGGAAGGCCCGCTCAGCCTCCTCGGCCCGTTTCAGGGCCTTGCGCTCATCCCGGCCCATAATGGTCCCGGCCTCCTTCTCTGCCAGGTCGTGGAGGGCGCCGGGGCGCGAGTATTTCATATCAAACATGGCCTTCTCCTTTCCGGCACGGCGGCGAATATCCTATTGCTGTGCGTCTGTATATTATATGATACCAATCCTCTGGGGACTTGTCTATATCATACCAATATAACTTATACTGAACTTTCTTTTTTAGATATATCATACAAGAATGCGGAAATATATATGTGCGATCTGCCGTCTGGCGTCCGCATCCGGATAGTGGGGGTATAAAAAGAGCGCCCGGCGGGCATACTCATGCCATCCAAGAAATGGGAGGAGTTTACATGCCAGTTTCCTTTGACCAGAGCGAGACCCGGCTGAACCTGCTGCGGGCCTTTGCCGGGGAGAGCCAGGCCCGCAACCGCTATACTTTTGCTGCCGGCCTGGCCCGGAGGCAGGGCCTGCAGGTCATCGAGGGGGTGTTCGCCTTTACCGCCGGGCAGGAGGAGGCCCACGCCAAGGTGTTCTATGACCAGCTGGAGGGGCTGAGCGGACAGAACCTGAAGGTGGACGGCGCCTATCCCGTGGACCTCTACCCCACGGTGCTGGAGCATCTGAAGGCCGCCCAGCACAACGAGTATCAGGAGTGGGAACACGACTACACCGGTTTTGCCAAGGTGGCCAAGGAGGAGGGCTTTCCCCAGGCGTCCCACATTTTCTCCGAGATCGCCCGCATCGAGAAGATCCACGGCGACCGCTTCGGGGAATTTGCAGGATTGCTGGAGAGCGAGCGTCTTTTTGTCTCCGACGTGGAGATCAAATGGATGTGCCTCAAATGCGGCCATATCGTGGAGAGCTCGGTGGCCCCGGCCATGTGCCCCGTGTGCAGACATCCCCAGGGCTATTTTATCCGCTTTGAGCTCTCGCCCTTTGCGCCCGGGCAGATGAAAAAATGACGAAAAGCTCCGGTGTCCGTTTTGGATGGACACCGGAGCTTTTTGTCGGAATCCGCCAAAGCGTACAGGGGCAAATCCGGGCATTTAATCCATAACGCCGGGAAATTCAAAACAAATGACAGAAAAAAGTGCCGATCAAAATGCCCAAAAGACGGAATCGAACACCGGACGCGGACAAACAGGCTTGACAGCCCTGTGTTTGCGTGTTAGAATACGCCCAAGAACCCATTGTCGCGGGGGACGGTCCCCGCTGCAATGATAGAGGCGCGGAATTGCATCAGTATCCGGCAGCTCGGGCAGCGCACCCGCCGGAGAAAGGGCCTTCCGCCGAAGGGCCGTACCCCTGCCTGGGGGGCGGTTGCCTGGGCCGTTGGGAGAAGATCTCACGGACTGCCACATGATCTGTGTGGAGCGCTATCATTGACCACAAGGGCATCCGACACCGGTTAGAAGATGCAGTTGTCGCCATGAACGCTTCCACCAGGGAGGTTCGTGGCTTTTTTGTTGCTCACAGAAAAGCTGACATCACAGAACTGAAACTGGAGGAAACAACAATGAAGAAGAACATCCTTGCCCTCGCCCTGGCCCTGACCATGGGCCTGTCCCTGACCGCCTGCGGCGGCGGTACCGCCGCCCAGCCCTCCGCCCCTGCTCAGAGCGCCGCCCCCGCCGGAGACAGCTACACCGGCGTGGAGGACGGCGTGTTCACTGTCGGTATGGAGTGCGCCTACGCCCCCTATAACTGGACCCAGATGGACGACTCCAATGGCGCCGTGCCCATCTCCAACATGCCCGGCTCCTACGCCAACGGCTACGACGTGATGATCGCCAAGAAGATCGCCGAGGCCAACAACTGGGAGCTGGAGATCGTCTCCAGCGCGTGGGACTCTCTGTGCCCCGCCGTCCAGTCCAAGACCATGGACGCCAATATCGCCGGCCAGTCCATGACCGCTGAGCGCATGAAGGAAGTGGACATGGCGGGCCCCTACTACTACGCCACCATCGTCTGCGTCACCACCAAGGACAGCCAGTATGCCTCCGCCGCCTCCATCGCCGACCTTGCCGGCGGCAAGTGCACCGCCCAGTCCGGCACCATCTGGTATGATTCCTGCCTGCCCCAGATCGAGGGCGCCGAGCTCCAGGCCCCCGCTGACAACGCCCCCGCCATGATCATGGCCCTGCAGACCGGCACCGTGGACTTCATCTGCACCGACATGCCCACCGCCATGGGCGCCGCCGCCAAGGACGACAATCTGGTCATCCTCAACTTCTCCGGTACCGACGGCGACTTCCAGTTCGCCAGCGAGGAGGAGCGGGCCGAGAACGTGAACATCGGCATTTCCGTCCTCAAGGGCAACACCGCCCTGAAGGAGGCCATTGACTCTGTTCTGTCCACCATGACCGAGGACGACTTCAACGCCCTGATGGACGAGGCCATCTCCATCCAGCCCGAGGTGTAAAAGAAGCGCACAGCCGCCGCGAACAGGCGGAGCGTGACAACATGGAACAACAAGACTTCCTCCGGCCCCGGAATGGGGCCGGAGGTCGCCGTATCTTTACTGAAAGGAGCGTGCCAGTGTGGATAAGCTGGTCAAGCTGGGTCAGGACGTGGTCCTGCTGTGGAGCAAATACTGGCCCATGTATCTCGGCGGCATTCGGAACACGCTGATCCTGGCCCTGGTGGCCACCGTCATCGGCTGTATCATCGGCCTCATCTGCGGTATCCTGAACACGATCCCCTACACCAAAAATGATCCCCTGCCCAAGCGCTTCCTGCTCAAGCTCATCCGGGTGGTGGTCCGGGTCTATGTGGAGGTGTTCCGCGGCACGCCCATGGTGCTCCAGGCGGTGTTCATCTACTACGGCCTGCCCTACTTCTCCGACAACGCCCTGAAGTTCACCGGCCTCACCGGTACCTGGGTGGCCGCCATCATCGTGGTGTCCATCAACACCGGCGCCTACATGGCCGAGTCGGTCCGGGGCGGCATCATCTCCATCGACCCCGGCCAGACCGAGGGCGCCAAGGCCATCGGCATGACCCATGTGCAGACCATGACCAGCGTCATCCTGCCCCAGGCCCTGCGCAACATCATGCCCCAGATCGGCAATAACTTCATCATCAACGTGAAGGACACCTCGGTCATGTTTATCATCATGTTCACCGAGTTCTTCGCCGCCCACCGCTACATCGTGGGTGTGAACAACATGTACTTCCCCTCCGCGGCCATCGAGATGATCGGATACCTGACCATGACCCTCACCGCCTCCTTCCTGCTGCGGTGGGTGGAGCGCCGGATGGACGGCGCGGACAGCTATGAGCTGGTGCAGACCGACGCCCTGACCATGACTGCCGGCACCTATACCCACCCCGGAAAGGCGGAGGACGTGCTGGAGCGCAATCTGGAAGAGGAGAGGGGGAAGTAAGATGAGCGAAGCCATTCTGGAGATCCGGCATCTCAGCAAGGCCTTCGGCGCCCACGTGGTGCTGCGGGACATCGACTTTACCGTCCATCCCGGCGACGTGACTTCCATCATCGGCGCCTCCGGATCGGGCAAATCCACCCTGCTGCGGTGCGTCAACCTGCTGGAGACCCCCACTTCCGGCGAGATCCTCTTCCACGGCAGGGACGTGGCCGGCCGGGGGATGAACGCCGCCTCCTACCGCTCCAAGGTGGGCATGGTGTTCCAGTCCTTCAACCTGTTCAACAACATGACTGTGCTGGAAAACTGCATGGTGGGCCAGACCAAGGTGCTGAAAAAGAGCAAGGAAGAGGCCCGCCAGAACGCCATGAAGTACCTGGAGAAGGTGGGCATGGCGCCCTACATCAACGCCAAGCCCCGGCAGATCTCCGGCGGCCAGAAGCAGCGGGTGGCCATCGCCCGGGCCCTGGCCATGGAGCCGGAGGTGCTGCTCTTCGACGAGCCTACCTCCGCCCTGGACCCGGAGATGGTGGGCGAGGTGCTCGCCGTCATGCGGGATCTGGCCAACGAGGGCATGACCATGCTGGTGGTCACCCATGAGATGGCCTTTGCCCGGGACGTGAGCAACCATGTGGTCTATATGGCCGACGGCGTCATCTGCGAGGAGGGCGAGCCCAAGGAGCTCTTCGCCCACCCCAAGCAGGCCCGCACCCGGGAGTTCCTTTCCCGCTTTACGGGACAGGTGAGCGGGGACTGATACTGATTTCAAATAAAATGCTTTATTTGAAATCCCGCGTGCTGCGCACGCTGGTGCCGCACATGCGTGCGTCACGGCGTCTTATAAAAACCTGACGCGCTTCGCGCTATAAAAAGCTTTTCAAGCTTTTTAACAAGTTTTAG
This sequence comes from Pseudoflavonifractor sp. HCP28S3_F10, assembly GCF_052065415.1. Taxonomy (NCBI): domain Bacteria; kingdom Bacillati; phylum Bacillota; class Clostridia; order Eubacteriales; family Oscillospiraceae; genus Pseudoflavonifractor; species Pseudoflavonifractor sp. HCP28S3_F10. The sequence continues at coordinate 120,509 of NZ_JBQHUB010000004.1, forward strand.
TATGAGCACGACAAACGTACAAAAAAGCGAGCGCACCGCCGGGTGCGCTCGCTTTTGCCGTTTCGTGGGGGAATTACGGATCGTCCCGTTCCTCTTTGCCGGAGGGAGACTCCTCCCGGGACGGGGCGGACCGCTCCCCGGTGATCTCGGGCAGCAGCTCGGGGCCCAGGTCCACGGGCTCCTCTGCCTTTGCAGGGCCCTCGCCCGGAGGGGGGAGGGTTTCGGCGCCGGTAAAGACCAGCTCGAAGGTGGCGGCGTCCATGTTCTCATACTCCAGCAGGTATTCCGCCGTGCGCTCCAGCTCGGCGCGTTTCGTCTCCAGAATGCTCCGGCACCGGGCATAGGCCTCGTCGATCAGGGTTTTGACCTCCTCGTCGATGAGGGCGGCAACCTCTTCCGAATAGTTCTTGGTCTGGGCCATGGAACGGCCAATAAAGACCTCGTCATGGCCCGAGTCAAAGACCACGTTGCCCAGCTTATCGCTCATACCGTACCGGGTGACCATGTTCCGGGCAATGGAGGTGGCCTTCTGCAGGTCGTTGCCCGCGCCGGTGGAGATGTCGCCCAGACAGAGCTCCTCGGCCGCCCGGCCGCCCAGACAGACGGCGATGCGTTCGGCCAGGGCCTGGCGGGACATGAAGGACACGTCCTCCTGAGGCAGGGAGATGGTCATGCCCCCCGCCATGCCCCGGGGGATGATGGTGATCTGATGGACCGGGTCCTGGGTCTCCAGTTCGTGGATAACCACGGCATGGCCCGCCTCGTGGAAGGCGGTGAGCTTCCGCTCCCGCTCGATGACCACGCGGCTCTTCTTTTCGGGGCCGGCCACCACCTTGATGACGGCCTCCTGCAGGTCCCGCATGGCGATGAAGCGCTCATGCCGCCGGGCAGCCAGCAGGGCCGCTTCGTTCATCAGGTTCTCCAGATCGGCGCCGGTAAAGCCGCCGGTGCCCTTGGCCAGCTCGGAGAGATCCACATCCTCGGCCAGGGGTTTGTTGCGGGCGTGTACCTTCAGGATCTCCTCCCGCCCCTTGATGTCGGGGGGACCCACATAGACCTGCCGGTCGAACCGGCCGGGCCGCAGCAGGGCGGGATCCAGAATATCCTGCCGGTTGGTGGCAGCCAGCACCACCACGCCCTCGTTGGAGCCGAAGCCGTCCATCTCCACCAGCAGCTGGTTGAGGGTCTGCTCCCGCTCATCATGGCCGCCGCCCAGGCCGGCGCCGCGCTGGCGGCCCACCGCGTCGATCTCGTCGATAAAGACGATGGCGGGGGCGTTTTTCTTGGCCTGGTCAAAGAGGTCCCGGACACGGGAGGCGCCCACGCCCACGTAGAGCTCCACAAAGTCGGAGCCCGAGATGGACAGGAAGTTGACCCCCGCCTCCCCGGCCACGGCCTTGGCCAGCAGGGTCTTGCCGGTGCCCGGAGGGCCCACCAGCAGAACGCCCTTGGGGATGCGGGCCCCCAGAGCCAGGAACCGCTTGGGATCCCGCAGGAACTCCACGATCTCCTGCAGCTCGGTCTTCTCCTCCCGGGCGCCCGCCACGTCGGCAAAGGTGACCTTTTTGGCCTGATCCTCCCCGGTGCGGGTGCGGGCCCGGCCGAAGCGGGCGGTGCGGTCGCCGCCGCCCCCTCCCCCGCCGTTCTGGCGCAGGAACATGACGTACCACAGCCCGCCGAAGACCGCGAACACGGCCACCCAGGCCAGGACATCGAACCACCACGGCTTCTGGAAGGCGGCAGGATAGTCGTAATCCAGGATACCGGCGGCCTTCTGGCTGGCCAGCATGTCGTTGAACTCCTCATAAAAAGCCTCAAAGCTGGGCAGGTCATAGACCAAAGTTTTGGTGCCGTATCCCATGTCCTCCCGCAGGGTCAGGGTAAGGCGGTTCCCTTTGACCACTACCTCGGAGACTTTTTGCTGGACCAGCAGCTGGCGGATGTCGCCATAGGTCAGCTGAGGCTGGTCATTGATGCCGCGCAGCGTAAAAATGGTCATCAGCAGGATGAGGACCACCAGCATGGAAAAGCTGATGTCGCGCAGGCTTCCTTTCCGATTCAAAATGCGGACACTCCCCCCGGCGCACCCCTAGGGGGGAACGCCTGCTTCGTTAAAATAACAAGTTATTTTTCAGCTTCTGTAATTATATCCGGGGCGGAAGGGGGTTCTTTTCCCCCTGGCTCCGGGTCTGCGGATCATTCGCCCCCGTAGACGCTGGGCTTCAGGATGCCGATGTAGGGCAGGTTGCGGTACTTCTCGTCATAGTCCAGGCCGTAGCCCACCACGAACTCGTCGGGGATGGTGAAGCCGGAGTACTGCACCGCCACCGGCTTGGTGCGCCGCTCGGGCTTATCCAGCAGGGTGCACAGCCGGATGGAGGCGGGATGCCGGGCCTCCAGCAGCTTGAGCAGGTAGCTCAGGGTGTTGCCGCTGTCCAGGATGTCCTCCACCACGATGACGTCCTTGCCCTCGATCTGCTCGGACAGGTCCTTGATGATCTTCACCTGGCCGGAGCTGGTGGTGCCGCTGCCGTAGGAGGACACGGCCATGAAATCCACGGTGCAGGGCAGGGTGATGTGCCGCACCAGGTCGGCCATAAACACGAAGGAACCACGGAGCACGCTGACCAGCAGAGGCTCCTTGCCGGCATAGTCCCGGTCGATCTGGGCAGCCAGCTCACAGACCCGCTGCTCCAGCTGCTCTTCGGAAAAAAGGACGCACTTGATGTCTTGTTCCAGCATAATTATGTTTCCTTTCTCTCTGATATGTGAATGAATTGGATCTCATAGGCTTCCTCACCCGGCCGGGCGGTCCGGGAGGAGTCCGGCCCGAAACCGGCCAGGGCCAGGAGGCCGCCGCCGTCGCAGAGCACCGGCAGCCGCTCCCGGTCCAGCCGGGGGATGCGGCGGTCGATGAGCAGCTTTTTCAGGGTGCGGCTTCCCCGTCCGGGCAGGCGGATGGCGTCCCCCGTCCGGCGGGGACGGAGGAGCGGAAGGCCCTGAAAGGCGGGAAAATAGCAGACGCCCGGCGGCGGATCGGTGGGGCACACCGTCCGGCGGCAGCGGCAGCCGTACAGGGCGCCCTCGGGCCAGGTCTCCCCCTCCATATTCAGGGGCGTGGGGGCAAAGGAACCGCCGGAGGGCCCCGGACAGAACCAAAGCTCCCCATAGACCCGCCGGACCACCCGCCTGCCAGGCAGGGAGACCTGGGCGGAGGGATCGCTCCCCCGGGCCAGACCGGTCACGGCCCTGAGATGGGCGGCGGTACAGCCGTCGGAGCCGCCCTCCATCCGCTCCAGCAGCAGGCGGACCACTCTGGGGGCGACGGCGGCGGGGGCGGAGGCGATAAGCCCGGCGTCCAGCACCAGTGCCCCCGACTCCTGCCGGGCCTGACCGGCCCGCTGGGCGGCCAAATCGTTAAGGCAGCGCTGGTCGCACGCCAGGGCACGGGTGGTCCCGGCCAGGCGGTGGGTGAACTGGGGATTGATCTGCTCCAGCAGGGGCATGACCTGATGGCGCAGCAGGTTGCGGGTATAGGTATCGTCGGCGTTGGAGCTGTCCTCCACATGGGGCAGGCCGTGACCGGCCAGATATCCCTCGATCTCCCGGCGGGAGACGGTCAAAAGGGGCCGGATCAGCGGGCCCCGCCGGGGTGCTATGCCGGTGAGGCCCTGGAGTGCGGCGCCCCGGACCAGGTGGAGCAATACAGTCTCAGCGTTGTCGTCGGCGTTGTGGGCGGTGGCGACGCGGTCACAGTCCAGCGCCCGGGCGGTCTCCTCCAGAAAGGCGTAGCGCATGGACCGGGCAGTCTCCTCAATGCCCTTCCTCCGCCGGCGTGCCTCGTCGGCTACGTTGCCGGAGCCCAGGGTGAAGGGAATGCCCCAATCCCGGCACAGGTTTTCCACAAAAGCGGCGTCCCGTGTGGATTCCTCTCCCCGGAGCCGGTGGTCGAAATGGGCGGCAAAGAGAGAGAATCCCGCCTGCTCCGCCATGGTGTGGAGCAGGTGCAGGAGACAGACGGAGTCGGCCCCGCCGGACACGGCGCACAGTACCCGGCAGCCCGGAGGGAGCATGCCGTATTCCTCTGTCAGGTCCCGTACTCTTTGCAGCATGGCGATCTCCTGCGGGTCCACGCCTAATACTCCTCATGCCGCCGGTCGATGGAGGAGAAGGTGGTGTACTCGGGCAGCCACTGCAGCTCCACCGTCTTGGTCTCGCCGTGGCGGTTCTTGGCGATGATGCACTCGGCCAGGTTGTGGTTCTCACTGTCCTCGTTGTAATAGTCGTCCCGGTAGAGGAACATGACGATGTCGGCGTCCTGCTCGATGGCGCCCGACTCACGCAGGTCGGAGAGCATGGGCCGCTTGTCGGAGCGGCTCTCCGGTCCGCGGGAGAGCTGGGACAGGCAGACCACCGGCACATTGAGCTCCTTGGCCATGATCTTCAGGGCCCGGGAGATGTCGGAGACGATCTGCTGCCGGTTGTCCCCGGAGCGGACCTTGCCTCCGGCGGAGGTCATCAGCTGGAGGTAGTCTATGACGACCAGTCCCAGATTATCCACCCGGCGGCACTTGGCGTTCATGTCGGCCACGCTGAGGGAGGGATTGTCGTCGATGAGGATCTGGGTCTTGTTCAGGGCGGCCGAGGCGGCGGCGATGCGGTTCCAGTCCTCCTCGGAGAGCTTGCCGGTGACCAGCTTCTTGTTGTCCACAAAGGACTCGCCGGAGATCAGGCGCATGGCCAGCTGCTCCCGGCTCATCTCCAGGGAGAAAAAGACCACCGTTTTGCCCGAAAACTTGCCCGCGTGAAGGAGCATGTTCAGGGCAAAGGAAGTCTTGCCCATGCCGGGGCGGGCGGCCAGCAAAATCAGGTCGGACTTGTTCAGGCCCGAGATGGCCATATCCACATCGGGCAGGCCGGTGGACAGGCCGGGAACGGCGGAGTCGCTGGCGGCAAGCTCGCTGAGCCGCTCGTACACGTTGAGGATGACGCTGGAGATGTGCTCCAGCCCCTGGGCGCCCCGGCCCTGGCGGATGGCGTAGATCCGCTGCTCGGCGGCCTCCAGCACATCCTGGGCGGTGCCCGTCCCCTCCTGGATCATGGCGGTCAGGTCCCCGGCAGTCTCGGCGATGCGGCGGAGCAGGGCCTTGTCCTTGACGATGGCCACATACTCCTTCACGTTGGCGGCGGTGGGGGTGATCTCCATGAGCTGGAGGACATAGTTGCGGGAGGTGTTCTCATCGTAGACGCCGTTCTGCCGCATGTGGTCCAGCACGGTCACCGGGTCGATGGTCAGGGAGAAGTTGAACATGGAGTAGATGGTCTCATAGATCTCCCGGTTCTGGCGGAGATAGAAGTCCTCCGGCTTGAGGGCCTCGATGACCTCGGGCACGCACCGGGCGTCGATGAGCATGGAGCCCAGCACGCTCTGCTCGGCCTCCACCGAGTGGGGCATCTGCCGGACAAGCAGTTCCTCGTCCACGGAAACACCTCCATTTCATTCAGACATTAAAAAGTTAAAAGAGCGCGGGTCCGGCCTCAGGCCTCGGTGACCATGACCTTCAGGGTGCCCACCACTTCGTAGCCCAGCTTGCACTTGAGATTGTAGGTGCCGAAGGCCTTGATGGGCTCGTCCTGGACGATCTTGGCCTTGGGGATGGTAATGCCGTACTGGGCGCTGAGGGCGTCGGCGATCTCCTTGGAGGTGACGGCGCCGAAGAGGCGGCCGCCGTTGCCGGCCTTGGCCTGGATCTTGACGGTGACCTCCTTGAGCTTGGCGGCAGCAGCCTCGGCCTCGGCCTTCTCGGCGGCCTCCTGGGCACGCTTGGCTTTCTCCTGCTGCTTCATGGTGTTCACATTCTCGGGCGTGGCCAGAACGGCCAGCTTCCGGGGAAGGAGGAAGTTGCGGGCGTAGCCGTCGCTGGCCTCGATGAGCTGGCCCTTCTTGCCCTGGCCCTTCACGTCCTGCTGCAGAATTACTTTCATGGTAAACATCCTTTCTTGGTCAGGGGCCGGTCAAAGGCCGGCCCCGTTCAGTTGCTTTCAAAATACTGGTCGATGGCGGAGAGAAGGCTGCGGGCCACGTCACCCAGCTCGCCGGGGATCTGTCCGCCGGCGGCGGTGGCGTTTCCGCCGCCGCCCAGCTTCTCCAGGATCAGCTGTACATTGGTATCTCCCATGGAGCGGGCCGAGATAATGACCCGTTCCCCGTCGGGGAAGAGGACAAAGGAGCTGTCGACCCCCGAGATGTTGAGCAGCTCGTCGGCGGCCTGGGCAGCGGTGACCCGGCCCACGGTGTGATCCACCACCGCCACCGCCACGCCGCTGCGGTACATGCGTGCGTTGCGGATGATGTCGTAGCGGGCGATGGTGCCGTCCAGATCGTTCTGGAAGAGGCGGCGCACGTCGCCGGTGTCAGCTCCCGCCCGGCGGAGGAAGGAAGCCGCGTCAAAGGTGCGGCTGCCGGTGCGCATGGTGAACTGTTTGGTGTCCAGCACGATGCCGGCCAGCAGGGCCTCGGCCTCGGTCCGCAGCAGGTCGGCGGGCTCCAGCAGGTACTGGAGCAGCTCGGTGACCAGCTCGCTGGCGGAGGAGGCATAGGGCTCGTGGAAGTTGAGGGCCGCGTCGGCAATATAGGTGGCCGCGCGGCGGTGGTGGTCGATGACGGCCACTTTGTTGCAGGAGAGGAGCAGGTCCTCCGATATGGTCTGCTCAGGGCGGTTGGTGTCCACCACCACCAGAAGAGAGCGGGAATCGGCCTTGATCATGGCGTCCTGAGGGGAGAGGAACACGTCCCGGTACTCAGGCAGGGCGGCCAGGCGGGAAGCCATGTCGGCGGCCGGGTTGGGGTTGGGATCTTTGATGATATAGACCGGGCTCCCCTTCTTCCGGGCGGCGGCGCATACGCCGGCGGCCGCGCCGATGCAGTCCAGATCGGGGAACTTGTGGCCCATGACAAAGACGTTGGACGCGTCGGCAATGAGCTCGCCCAGGGCACTGGACATGACCCGGCTCTTCACCTTGGTCCGCTTCTCCAGCTCTTTGGCGTGGCCGCCGAAGAACTCAAAGTTGAACTTGTTCTTGATGACCACCTGATCGCCGCCCCGGGACAGGGCCATCTCCACCGACAGCGCGGCGTACTGGAACAGCTCCTGGAAGGTGTCGGCGTCCCGGCCCATGCCGATGGACAGGGTGGCGGGCATGCCCTTTGGGTTGAGGACCGAGCGCACCGCGTCCAGCACGGCGAATTTCCCCTCCTGAAGCTGAGGCAGACAGCGCTCCTCAAAGAGGAAAAGATACCGGTCCCGGTCATACTTGCAGAACAGGCCGCCGGAAGGGGCGGTCCACTCCTCCAGCTTTTCGTCGATGCCGCTGAGAATGGCGGATTTGGCGGTGTCGCTGACGCCCTTGAGCAGCTCCTCGTAGTTGTCCAGCGTCAGGATGGCGCACACCGGCCGGGAGCCGTAGTACTGCTCCCGGACCATGGAGTAGTCGGTGACGTCCACCCAGTAGGTGGTGGCCAGAAAGCTGTGGGCCCCCTTCTCATCGGTGCGCACCAGGTGGCCGAAGACCAGATACTTCCGGCCGGACAGCTCCACCTCGGCGGGACACTCGGTCTTGCCCTCCATGAGCCAGCGGGAGGAGAAGCCGGGCACCACGCTGGAGAGCTTGGTGTCGAACAGGTGCTCCCGCTCCCCGGTGAGCTGGAGAAAGCGGTCGTTGGACCAGATGACCTCGTCGCTCTCTGGCCGGAAGATGACCATGGGCAGGGGGGCGTTGATCATGGTGTCCTTGGTGGCCACGTCCACATTGCAGGTGACGTTGTCGATATACTTCAGGATCTCTTTCTGGCGCTGCCCGCTGCTGTGGCGAAAATAGAGATAGAGCAGAAGCACGATCACCAGCTCTGTCCCACCCAGAAGGGGATTGAGGGTAAAGGAGACCAGCGCGAAGACCAGCAGACACACAAAGTAGAGCTGCAGGCCGGGTTCCAGCAGACGGGACAGCTTCTTTTTCCGCATGAGGATCAGCTCCCTTCTGCCGCGGAAGCGGCAAGCGATTGGATAATAGCTAATTATAACATAGAAAAAAGGAATTGTGGAGGGATAGATTTCAAAAGCCCCCTCGGGGGCAAAAAATATGGGCACATGACGCCGGAAACGTGTTCAGACAGGATACGCCTGCTGCGGTAATCGTACTATGGAGCGGAGTGGTGTCAAGAGGCCGACTTTTTCGGTTGTCCCCGGACGGGGACGAGAAAAAGGGCCTGAAAGAAGATATAATAGCCGCTTTGCGGCTATTATATCACAACAGAAAATACTCTGAAAGCCTGTTTTCGGTCAATCTTTCTCTTGCGGGGCGGGGCTGGGACTGCTATAATGCTTCTAATAAGACAATTTAAATCACTAAACTGCGGATCCGCGCCCTGCTCCGGCGAACAGATAAGCCGCAGTATGGCGGTTTAAACTGCCGGCCGCGCCGTCTGGGCACAGGCGGCGGCGGAAATCAACCAAAACAGGCAGGAGGTCATCTCTTATGAACCAATTCCCCATTCAGCGTGCCGCTGAGCTGAAAGAAAAGCCCGATCCCAAGTCGCTGGGCTTTGGCAAGATCTTCACCGACCACATGTTCGTGATGAACTACAATGCCGGCCAGGGCTGGCATGACGGACGCATCGTCCCCTACGGCCCCCTGAGCCTGGATCCCTCCACCATGGTGTTCCACTATGCCCAGGAGGTCTTTGAGGGCATGAAGGCCTACCGCCGTCCCGACGGCGGCGTGCAGCTCTTCCGGCCCATGGACAACGTGCGCCGGATGAACGACTCCTGTGAGCGCCTGTGCATCCCCGCCCTGCCCGAGGACGTGGCTCTGGACGCCATCAAAGCCCTGGTGGACGTGGAGCGGGACTGGGTGCCCAGCGAGCCCGGCACCTCCCTGTACATCCGTCCCTTCATCATCGCCACCGACCCCGCTCTGGGCGTCCACGCCTCCCACAGCTATCTGTTCTGCATCATCTGCAGCCCGGTGGGCGCTTATTATAAGGAGGGCATCAACCCCGTCCGCATCTACGTGGAGAACGACGACGTCCGCGCCGTCCGGGGCGGTACCGGCTACACCAAGTGCGGCGGCAACTACGCCGCCTCCATCCGCGCCGGCGAGCGGGCCGAGGAGCAGGGCTATGCCCAGGTCCTGTGGCTGGACGGCGTGGAGCGCAAGTACATCGAGGAAGTGGGCTCCATGAACGTCATGTTCAAGGTGGACGGCACCGTCATCACCCCCAAGCTCACCGGCTCCGTGCTGCCCGGCATCACCCGCCGCTCCTGCCTGGAGCTGCTGCGCTCCTGGGGCATGCCTGTGGAGGAGCGTCTCATCACCGCGCAGGAGCTCTTTGACGCTGCCAAGGCCGGCAAGCTGGAGGAGGCCTGGGGCACCGGCACCGCCGCCGTGGTCTCTCCCGTGGGCGAGATGGGCTGGAACGACGAGCATGCCGTGGTCAACAACGGCCAGATCGGCGCCGTTACCCAGAAGCTCTACGACACCCTCACCGGTATCCAGTGGGGTACTCTGGAGGATCCCTACGGCTGGACCGTCAAGGTGTAAGAAAACCTGCCGCATATGGAAAACGGCCGCCCGAAGGGGCGGCCGTTTTTTGGCGTTGGACGGCTGGGGGCAGCTCACCGGCAGATCAGTTCCCCCAGCAGGGGCTCGAACTGGACGCCCATCAGGGGGGGCGTGCCCAGCTCCAGAGTGGCGGCGGCGGAGCGCCGGACAAAGGAGACCGCCAGTTCCATGCTGTCGGGAAGCGGCTGCCCGCGGAGCAGGGCCCCCAGCAGCACGCTGGCGAAGAGGTCTCCGGTGCCGGGGAAGCGGCAGGGCTCTTCATGCGTCTGGGAGAAGGAGAAGCGGCCGGTGTCCCGGTCGAAGCAGCCCGCCCCCACCTGGCCCGGCGCCAGGCTGACGCCGGTGATGACCACCGAGCGCCGCCCGTCCATGGAGAGCAGCGCCAGCCATTCCCGCATGCCCGCCTCATCCCGGGGAACGGAGGAATAGGGGCGGCGGAGCAGAATGGCGGCCTCGGTGAGGTTGGGGGTGATCACATCGGCTTCTTCCGCCAGGGCCTCCATGCGGGCGCACAGCTCCGGGGTGTAGCTGCTGTAGGGCGTTCCGTGGTCCCCCATCACCGGGTCCACCAGCACCAGCGTGCCCGGGCGGCGAAAGCGGGCGATAAAGTCCCGGATCACGCCGATCTGCCGGGCGGAGCCCAGAAAACCGCTGTAAATGGCGTCGAAGGAGGCGCCCAGCTCGGTCCAGTGGGCCATGCAGTCCTCCATCTGTTCCGTCAGGTCCAGAAAGACCGCCCGGTCCGAGTGGGGAAAGCCGGTGTGGGCCGAGAGATAGGCGGTGAGCATGGTCTCGCACCGGCTGCCCATGGCGGACAGGACGGGCAGAACGATGGAAGCGGAGCAGCGGCCGAAGCCGGACAGGTCGTGGATGGCGGCCACCTCGGGGGCGCGTCTCATATGGGGATCCCTCCTTCGGGAAGTATCAGAAAACAGCCGGAAACAGAAAAGCCGGCACGGACCATTATAGCGGCTGGCCGCCAAAGTTTCAATTGACAATTCACAAAAGGTCTGCTACAATAATCGAGCATGACCGATGCGCGGGTATGGTGGAATTGGCAGACACGCCAGATTTAGGTTCTGGTGGGCGACCGTGCAGGTTCGAGTCCTGTTACCCGCACCAAAAGGGCCGGCAGGACCCTATATGCGCCTCTGTAGCTCAGTTGGTAGAGCAGGGGACTGAAAATCCCCGTGTCGCTGGTTCGATTCCGGCCGGAGGCACCAAGTCGGAGCAAGCTTTAGATGGCTTGCTCCGACTTTTTTTCAGGACTCAGAGTGCGCTCATGCCGCTGTTCCTTCTTTTCAAACCGTACCCACTTTGTTGGGCTTTGGTTTGGCTGCGGGCGTTGGCTGACCGCAGAATGGGACTATTTTCCATATTTTCAAAATCACAGTACACTATTTTGAGGCCCTTCGCTGCCGGCGGCGAAGGGCTTCGCCGGGTTTGCAGCCCGAAGCGGAACGGCAGGCAGACAGCAGGACGGAAAAGAACGGAACATACTATTGCAAATCCGGCGAGAAATGTTAAGATTAAGAAGGCATTAAGATATACGCCGGGATGCGTTTTCTATGATTTCACGGTCCCGCGGCGGGTACGCGGCGGGCAAAGGCGGGACAAATATGCAGATCATCATCGTTGGATGCGGAAAAGTGGGCAAGACCCTGGCAGAGCGGCTCAGCGCCGAGGGCCATAATCTGGTGGTCGTGGACCTGTCGGCCCAGAAGGTGGCTTCAGTGACCGACTCGCTGGACGTGATGGGCATCGTGGGCAACGGCGCCAGTGTCAATGTGCTGATGGACGCGGACATCGGCAACACCGACCTGCTCATCGCGGTGACGGCGTCGGACGAGCTCAACCTGCTCTGCTGCCTCATCGCCAAAAAGGCGTCGGGCGGGTGCCAGACCATCGCCCGGGTCCGCAACCCTCTGTACAACCGGGAAATCGGCTTCATCAAGGAGCAGCTGGGCATCTCCATGGTCATCAATCCGGAACTGGCAGCGGCCACCGAGATCGCCCGGCTGCTGCGTTTCCCCTCGGCCATCAAGATCGATACCTTTGCCAAGGGCCGGGCCGAGCTGCTCAAATTCAAGCTGCGGCCGGAGTTCAAGCTGGACGGCTATTCCGTGATGAAGCTGGTCAGCGAGCTGCGCAGCGACGTGCTGGTGTGCGCCGTGGAGCGGGGGGACGAGGTCTTTATCCCCAACGGCAGCTTCGTCCTGCGGGACGGGGACGGCGTGTCCATCATGGCCACCCCTCAGGAAGCGGCCTCCTTCTTCCGGAAGGTGGGGCTGGAGACCCACCAGGTCCGCAACACCCTCATCGTGGGCGGCGGCACCATCTCGGTCTATCTGGCACGCCAGCTGCTGGAGATGGGCATCGACGTACATATCATCGAGCTCAAGCCCGAGCGGTGCGAGCTCCTCTGCCGGGAGCTGCCCGGGGCCACCATCCTCAACGGCGACGGCACCGACCAGCAGTTCCTGCTGGACGAGGGCCTTGCCAATGCGGAATCCTTTGTGGCCGTGACCAATCTGGACGAGGAGAACCTGCTGCTGGGCCTGTTTGCCAAGAAGCACTCCAAAGCCAAGCTGGTGGCCAAGGTCAACCGGATCTCCTTTGACGACGTGATCGACAGCCTGGACCTGGGCAGCGTCATCTACCCCAAATATCTCACCGCGGATTATATCGCCCAGTATGTCCGGGCCACCCAGAACTCCATCGGCAGCAACGTGGAGACCCTGTACAAGATCCTGGACAACCGGGCGGAGGCCCTGGAGTTCTATGTCCGGGCCGAGTCCGAGGTCACCGAGACCCCCCTCAGCGAGCTGGACCTGAAGCCCAATCTGCTCATCTGCTGTATCCACCGGCAGGGGAAGGTCATCTTCCCCCGGGGCCAGAACCGCATCAGGGTGGGAGATTCGGTCATCATCGTGACCACCTGCAAGGGGTTCCACGATATCCGGGACATCCTGCGCTGACGGATGGCGCCGCAAACGATACTAAAATCTGTTAAAAAGCGTGAAACGCTTTTGATAGCGCGAAGCGCGTCAGATTTTTATGAGACGCCGTGACGCACGGCATGTGCGGCACCAGTGTGCGCAGCACACGGAATTTCAAATAAAGCATTTTATTTGAAATTAGTATGAAACGACCGGGAGGGCGGATAAGGCTATGAACGGCTCCGCGATCACCTTTATTATTGGCTGGATCCTGAATATTGAGGCGGCGCTCATGCTGCCGTCCTGCGCGGTGGCCCTGCTCTACAGGGAGCGCTGCGGCTGGGCTTTTGCGGTCACCATGGCGCTGTGCCTGGCCATCGGCGTGCCCCGTGTGATGATGGGCATGAAGCGGAAGGTGTTCCACGCCCGGGAGAGCCTGGTCACCGTGTCCCTGAGTTGGGTGATGATCAGCGTGATGGGGGCGCTGCCCTTCGTCCTCAGCGGCACGATCCCCAGTTTTGTGGACGCCCTGTTTGAGACGGTATCGGGCTTTACCACCACCGGCGCCTCCATCCTGCCGGCGGTGGAAGGCCTGCCCCGGTGCATGCTGTTCTGGCGCAGCTTTACCCACTGGATCGGCGGCATGGGCGTACTGGTGTTCCTGCTGTCCATTCTGCCCCTCACCGGCGGTTACCACATGAATCTGATGAAGGCGGAGAGCCCCGGCCCCTCGGTGAGCAAGCTGGTGCCCAAGGTGCAGTCCACCGCCAAGATCCTCTACGGCATCTATATCGTTCTCACCCTGCTGGAGATCGTGCTCCTGCTGCTGGGAGGCATGCCGCTCTTTGACGCGCTGACCACCGCCTTCGGCACGGCGGGCACCGGCGGCTTCGGCGTCCGAAATGACAGCATCGCCGGCTATTCTCCCTATCTCCAATATGTGATCACCGTCTTTATGATCCTGTTCGGGATCAATTTCAACGTGTATTTCCTGATCCTGATCCGGCGGGCGGGCCAGCTCATCCATTCGGAGGAGCTCTGGACCTATCTGGGCATCATCGGCGGCAGCATTCTGGCCATTACCATCAATATCCGCAGTATGTACGGTACGCTGGAGGAGACCTTCCGCCACGCCGCCTTCCAGGTGGGATCCATCATTACCACCACCGGCTTTGCCACCACCGACTTTGACCAGTGGCCCCAGTTTTCCCGGACCATCCTGGTGCTGCTGATGTTCATCGGCGCCTGCGCCGGCAGCACCGGAGGCGGCATCAAGGTCTCCCGCCTCCTCATCCTGATGAAGACCGTGCGGCGGGAATTCCACTGCTACCTCCGGCCCCGGGAGACCCGCTGCCTCCGGCTGGAGGGCCACCCGCTGGAGAACGAGGTGGTCCGCTCGGTGAATGTGTTCCTCATCACCTATGTGGTCCTCTTCTCCCTGTCGGTGCTGCTGGTGAGCCTGGATGAGTATGACCTGGTCACCAACTTCACGGCGGTGGCCGCCACCCTCAACAACATCGGACCGGGCCTGAACCTGGTAGGACCCACGCAGAACTTCAGCCTCTTTTCACCGGCGGTCAAGCTGCTGCTCACCTTCGACATGCTGGCCGGCCGGCTGGAGCTCTTCCCCGTGCTGCTGCTCTTCTTCCACCGGACCTGGAAGCGGTTTTAACAGGACAAAACGACAGATCCCCGCCGCGAACGCGGCGGGGATCTGTCGTGAGAGAGGAATCTATGCGAAAGAAAAGAAAACAGCGGAGTTAAACATAGAAGAGCAGGTCCCGGTAGGTGGGGAAGGGCCAGCAGTCCTGTCCCACCAGCAGTTCCAGTTCATCGGCCAGGGCCCGGGCGGCGCCCATGGCGGGGACGATGCGCTCCGCGCAGTAGTGGGCGCACTCGGCGGCCTCCACGGGGGCGGCGGCCACCGCGGCGCTCAGGGCGTCCTGGCTCTGGATCAGCAGGGCGGTCTTTTCAGTGATGGTACGGACCAGCCCGGCCTCTACGCCGGCCTCAATGCCGATGGAACGCTTGACGGCCACACCGTCGGCCACCTGGCGGGAATAGGCCATGCAGGCGGGGGTGATCTGCTTGCGGAGGATGTCCAGAGTGGCCCTGGCCTCGATGAGGATGGTCTTGCCGTACTCCTCCATGCAGATCTCCTTGCGGGAGCGGATCTCCTCCGGAGTATAGATGCCCAGAGAGGTGAAGAGGGCCACATTCTTCTCATCGTCAAAATGATCCACGGCCTCGGGGGTGGTGCGCAGGTTCATCAGGCCCCGGCGCTCCGCCTCTTCGGGCCAGTCGGCGCCGTAGCCGTTTCCGTTGAAGAGGATGCGGCGGTGGGCGGCCAGCTCCCGGCGGATGAGGGTGGGGAGGGCGGCGTCAAAGTCGGCGGCGCCCTCCAGCTCGTCGGCGAAGGACTTCAGCGCCTGGGCCACGGCGGTGTTGAGCATCACGTTGGTGCAGGCGATGTTGAAGGAGGAGCCGGGCATCCGGAACTCGAACTTGTTGCCGGTGAAGGCAAAGGGAGAGGTCCGGTTGCGGTCGGAGTTGTCCAGGGGGATGGGGGGCAGGGCGGTAACGCCGATGTCCATGGCCCGGCGCTTCTCGCCGCCGTGGGCGGCGCCCGAGATCAGGGTGTCCACCACGTCGGCCAGCTCGTCGCCGATGTACATGGAGACGATGGCGGGAGGGGCCTCATTGGCGCCCAGCCGGTGGTCGTTTCCCGCACTGGCCACCGAGATGCGCAGCAGGTCCTGGTACTCGTCCACCGCCTTGATGACGGCGGTGAGGAAGAGCAGGAACTGGGCATTCTCCATGGGAGTCTTGCCGGGCTCCAGCAGGTTTTCCCCGGCGTCGGTGGCCAGGGACCAGTTGTTATGCTTGCCCGAGCCGTTGACGCCCTCGAAGGGCTTCTCATGGAGCAGGCACACGAAGCCGTGGCGGTCAGCCACCTTCTTCATGACCTCCATGGCCAGCTGGTTCTGGTCGGTGGCAAGGTTGGCGGTGGTGAAGAGGGGGGCCATCTCGTGCTGGCAGGGGGCCACCTCGTTGTGCTCGGTCTTGGAGCAGATGCCCAGCTTCCACAGTTCGTCATCCAGGTCGGCCATGAAGGCCTTGACCCGGGGCCGGATGGAGCCGAAGTAGTGGTCCTCCATCTCCTGCCCCTTGGGGGAGGGGGCGCCGAACAGGGTGCGTCCGGTGAGGATCAGGTCGGGCCGCCGGGCATAGTCGGCCTTGTTGATGAGAAAGTACTCCTGCTCGGGGCCCACCGTGGAGGTGACCCGGCACACGTCCTTGCCAAAGAGCTTCAGCACCCGGACGGCCTCCCGGCTGACCACGTCCATGGAGCGCAGCAGAGGGGTCTTTTTGTCCAGAATCTCGCCGCGGTAGGAGCAAAAGGCGGTGGGGATGCACAGGGTGTCATCCTTGATAAATGCATAGGAAGTGGGATCCCAGGCGGTGTAGCCCCGGGCCTCGAAGGTGGCCCGTAGGCCGCCGGAGGGGAAAGAGGAGGCGTCAGGCTCGCCCTTGATGAGCTCCTTGCCCGAGAAGTCCATGATCACACTGCCGCCGCCGCAGGGAGAGATGAAGGAGTCGTGCTTCTCGGCGGTAACGCCGGTCATGGGCTGGAACCAGTGGGTGAAGTGGGTAGCCCCCTTGCTGACCGCCCAGTCCTTCATGGCGGCGGCCACCACATTGGCAACTGCGGGATCCAGGGCACAGCCCTCATTGATGGTGCGGCGGAGGGAACGGTATACGTCCTTGGGGAGGCGCTCCCGCATGACGGAATCGTTGAATACCATGCTGCCAAACAGCTCCGGGACCTTGCTCATAAAAAACACTCCTATTCCGGCTGAGATGGGCGGATGGAACGCCCCCATACGCAAAAAAGGCGCTGCGGCCTTTCCGGCCACAGCGCCCTTGCTGTCGATGGGGCCATTATAGGCGGGACGGGGAAAAATGTCAAGGAAATTTGCAACTTAGTTTTCTAAACTTGCACGTCTTGTGAAAAACGGACAAAAAACGCGTCCCAAAGGGACACTCGCTTTGTGAGCGGCAGTAAACCGGCCGTTTTCCAAAAAAAGCCTTGAAATAAAAGAAAAATGGTGCTATAATTCCGCCCATGAACAAAGGCGTTCACAGAAGCGCCGCCTTTCCCCAAAAGAAGGGCGGCACTCCTGTGGACGCCATTTTTGCAGTTTAGAAGGAGTGGTCATGCATGTTGAGAGAGGGACAGGTGCGTATCCCGTCGGGCTGCGCCATTTCCGGCATTTTCTCCCGGAGCGGGGAGCCCATCCCGGGCGGAACCATCGTCAGGTCCATCGCCGTGATGCACGACCGTTCCAACGGCCTGGGCGGCGGCTTTGCCGGTTACGGGATCTATCCGGAGTATAAGGATTACTACGCGCTCCATGTTTTTTATGACTCCACAGCGGCCAAGCAGGAGTGTGAGGCCTTTCTGGACCGGCACTTCGATACCATCCAGCTCTCCAAGATCCCTACCCGCAAAAGCGCGGCCATCGTGGACGAGCCCCTGATCTGGCGCTATTTCGTCACTCCCCTGCCCCACAAACTCGCGGACAGCCAGCTCTCTGAGCGGGAGTTTGTGGCCCGGTGCGTCATCAAGGTGAACAGCCGCATCGACGGGGCCTACATCTTCTCCTCCGGCAAGAACATGGGCGTGTTCAAGGCGGTGGGATATCCCGAGGATGTGGGCGAGTTCTACCGCCTGGACGACTACGCCGGCTACTGCTGGACGGCCCACGGCCGCTATCCCACCAACACCCCCGGCTGGTGGGGCGGGGCGCACCCCTTCGCCCTGCTGGACTATTCGGTGGTCCACAACGGCGAGATCTCCAGTTACGACGCCAACCGGCGCTATATCGAGATGTTCGGCTACCGCTGCACCCTCCAGACCGACACCGAGGTCATCACCTATATTCTGGACTACCTGGTGCGCAAGAAGGGCTTTACCATGGAGGAGGCAGCCCACATCATGGCCGCCCCCTTCTGGGACACCATCTCCCGGATGCCGGAAGAAGAGAAGAAATACATGACCTACCTGCGAAACGCCTTTGCAAGCCTTCTCATCACCGGGCCCTTCTCCATCCTGGTGGGCTACGAGGGGGGCCTGATGGCACTCAACGACCGGCTGAAGCTGCGCTCCATGGTGGTGGGAGAGAAGGACGACACCGTCTACATCGCCTCTGAGGAGTCGGCCATCCGCATCATCGCGCCCGAGCTGGACCGGATCTGGTCCCCCAAGGGCGGCGAGCCGGTCATCGTTACCCTTAACGAGAAAGGAGGCGCGCAGTAATGGCCATCAATTTCCTCTACCCGGAGCATGAGGTGGTCCGCAACCAGGACCGCTGCATCACCTGCCGGGCCTGCGAGCGCCAGTGCGCCAACGAAGTCCACAAATACGATCCGGACCTGGGCGTTATGGTCAGCGACGAGTCCAAATGCGTCAACTGCCACCGCTGTGTTTCCCTCTGCCCCACCCGGGCGCTGAAGATCGTCAAGAGCGATCATACCTTTAGGGAGAACGGCAACTGGACGGGCAAGGCCATTCAGGAGGTCTACCGCCAGGCGGCCTCCGGCGGCGTGCTTCTCTCCTCCATGGGCAACCCGGAGCCCTACCCCATCTACTGGGATAAGCTGCTCATCAACGCCTCCCAGGTCACCAACCCCTCCATCGACCCCCTGCGGGAGCCCATGGAGACCCGGACTTTCCTGGGCAAGAAGCCCACCGCCATTCGGCGGGACAAGGACGGTAAGCTCATCAGCAACATGACTCCCCAGCTGGAGCTGAGCGTGCCCATCATGTTCTCGGCCATGAGCTACGGCTCCATCTCCTACAACGCCCATGAGAGCCTGGCCCGGGCGGCCCGGGCGCTGGGCACCTACTACAATACCGGTGAGGGCGGCCTTCATGAGGACTTTTACCAGTATGGCCCCAACACCATCGTCCAGGTGGCCTCCGGCCGGTTCGGCGTTCACAAGGAATTTCTGGAGGCGGGCGCCGCCATCGAGATCAAGATGGGACAGGGCGCCAAGCCGGGCATCGGCGGCCACCTGCCCGGGCAGAAGGTGGGACCCGACATCTCCCGTACCCGTATGATCCCCGAGGGGTCGGACGCCATCTCCCCCGCCCCGCACCACGACATCTATTCCATCGAGGACCTGCGCCAGCTGGTCTACTCCCTGAAGGAGGCCACCGAGTATAAAAAGCCGGTCATCGTGAAGATCGCCGCCGTCCACAACGTGGCGGCCATCGCCTCGGGCGTGGCCCGCTCCGGCGCAGACATCATTGCCATCGACGGCTTCCGGGGGGGCGCCGGCGGGCCCCCCCCCCCCCCCCGCGCGCCCCACCGCCCCCCAAACGACCTGTCCCTGGCGGCCGCCGCGCCCCACGAGGCGGACGAGCG